>NZ_JBJXVK010000024.1:0-87864 GCF_046159765.1 Pectobacterium artocarpous | reverse complement strand
CATCGCTGTTGGCGGCCAGTACGGAACCCGGCACATTGACACTCCAGGTTTTACCGTCGGCATTCACCGTCGTCTGGTAGGTCTCGCTGCCGACTTTGACCGTCACCGCGTCGCCCGCGTTGACGTCATTGCCCACCTGACCGGTAACCGCAATCATTTGTCCGGATTCACTGGCATTAATCACGTTGTCGCTGGTGACATTATCGACAGTAATCGAGGCCGTTGGTGCCTCGGTGTCGACACTGTAAGCGTGAGTCGTGTTCGCAGTCGTAACGTTACCCGCCGCATCGCGGGTGGTGACCGTGGCAGAGATATCGCTGTTGGCGGCCAGCACCGAACCGGGAACATTGACGCTCCAGGTCTTACCGTCGGCATTCACCGTGGTCTGGTAGGTCTCAGTACCAACAGTCACGGTCACGGCATCGCCCGCGTTGACGTCATCACCCACCTTGCCAGTGACGGCAATCGTCTGCCCGGACTCGGCGGCATTAATCACATTATCCGATGTGACGTTATCGATAGCGATCGACGCTACCGGTGCAACGGTATCGACACCGTAAGCATGGGAAGTACTGGCGGTGGTGACATTGCCTGCCGCATCGCGGGTGGTGACCGTGGCACTTACATCGCTGTTGGCGGCCAGCACCGAACCGGGAACATTGACGCTCCAGGTTTTGCCATCGGCATTCACCGTGGTCTGGTAAGTCTCGGTGCCGACGGTTACGGTAACTGAATCACCCGCTTTAACTTCATTGCCGACTTTACCGGTGACGGCAATCGTCTGGCCGGATTCACTGGCATTAATCACGTTGTCGCTGGTGACATTATCGACAGTAATCGAGGCCGTTGGTGCCTCGGTGTCGACACTGTAAACGTGAGTCGTGTTCGCAGTCGTAACGTTACCCGCCGCATCGCGGGTGGTGACCGTGGCAGAGATATCGCTGTTGGCAGCCAGTACCGAACCCGGCACATTGACACTCCAGGTTTTACCGTCGGCATTCACCGTGGTCTGATAGGTCTCGGTGCCGACGGTCACGGTAAGGGCATCGCCCGCGTTGACGTCATCACCCACCTTGCCGGTGACGGCAATCGTCTGGCCGGATTCACTGGCATTAATCACGTTGTCGCTGGTGACATTATCGACAGTAATCGAGGCCGTTGGTGCCTCGGTGTCGACACTGTAAACGTGAGTCGTGTTCGCAGTCGTAACGTTACCCGCCACATCGCGTGTGGTGACCGTCGCGGAGATATCCCCATTGGCGGCCAGTACCGAACCCGACACATTGACGCTCCAGGTTTTGCCATCGGCATTCACCGTCGTCTGGTAGGTCTCGGTACCAACAGTCACGGTCACGGCATCGCCCGCGTTGACGTCATTACCTACCTGACCGGTAACCGCAATCATCTGACCGGACTCGGCAGCGTTAATCACGTTATCTGACGTGACATCGTCAATAGAGACAGAAGCCGTTGGTGCCACCGTATCGACACCGTAAGTGTGAGAGGTATTGGCTGTCGTGACATTGCCTGCCGCATCGCGTGTGGTGACCGTGGCACTCACCTCACCATTGGCGGCCAGTACCGAACCCGGCACATTGACGCTCCAGGTTTTACCGTCGGCATTCACCGTGGTCTGATAGGTCTCGGTGCCGACGGTCACGGTGACGGCATCACCGGCTTTCACGTCGTTATCGACGTTACCCGTCACGGCAATCATCTGGCCGGATTCACTGGCATTGATGACGTTATCCGCTGTCACATCGTCAATGGAGATGGATGCCGTTGGTGCCACCGTATCGACGCTGTAAGCATGAGTGGTATTGGCTGTCGTGACATTGCCTGCCGCATCGCGGGTGGTCACCGTGGCAGAGATATCACCGTTGGCAGCCAGTACCGAACCCGGCACCTGCACGCTCCAGGTTTTACCGTCGGCATTCACCGTGGTCTGATAGGTCTCGGTGCCGACGGTCACGGTGACGGCATCGCCCGCGTTGACGTCATTCCCAACCTGACCGGTCACCGCTACCGTCTGGCCAGACTCCGCCGCATTAATCACATTATCCGATGTCACATCGTCAATGGAGACAGAGGCCGTTGGTGCAACGGTATCGACACCGTAAGCATGAGTCGTATTAGCGGTGGTGGCATTGCCTGCGGTGTCGCGGGTGGTTACCGTGGCAGAGATATCACCGTTGGCAGCCAGTACCGAACCCGGCACCTGCACGCTCCAGGTTTTACCGTCGGCATTCACCGTGGTCTGATAGGTCTCGGTGCCGACGGTCACGGTAACGGCATCGCCCGCGTTGACGTCATTCCCAACCTGACCGGTCACCGCGATAGTCTGGTCGGACTCGGCGGCATTAATCACGTTATCTGACGTGACATCGTCAATAGAGATGGATGCCGTTGGCGCAACGGTATCGACACCGTAAGCGTGAGAGGTATTGGCCGTGGTGACATTGCCTGCGGTGTCGCGGGTGGTCACTGTAGCGGAGATATCGCCGTTTGCAGCAAGAACAGCGCCCGGCACCTTCACGCTCCAGGTTTTACCGTCCGCATTCACCGTGGTCTGGTAGGTCTCGCTACCGACGGTCACGGTAACGGCATCGCCCGCGTTGACGTCATTCCCAACCTGACCGGTCACCGCGATAGTCTGGCCAGACTCAGCCGCATTAATCACGTTATCGCTGGTAACGTTATCGACAGTAATTGAGGCCGTTGGTGCAAGGGTATCGACGCTGTAAGCATGAGAAGTACTGGCGGTGGTGACATTGCCTGCGGTGTCACGGGTGGTGACCGTGGCACTCACCTCGCTATTTGCTGCAAGAACAGCGCCCGGCACATTCACACTCCAGGCTTTACCATCGGCATTCACCGTGGTCTGGTACGTTTCCGTACCGACTTTAACGATAACTGAATCACCCGCTTTAACTTCATTGCCGACTTTACCGGTGACCGCAATCGTCTGGCCGGACTCGCTGGCATTGATCACGTTATCGGACGTGACATCATCAATAGAGATAGACGCGGTTGGCGCGACAGTATCCACGCCATAAGTGTGACTGGTGTTCGCGATAGTGACATTGCCTGCCGCATCACGGGTGGTGACCGTGGCAGAGATATCGCTGTTGGAGGCCAGCACCGAACCCGGCACATTGACGCTCCAGGTTTTACCGTCGGCATTCACCGTCGTCTGGTAGGTCTCACTGCCGACGGTCACCGTCACCGCATCGCCGGCTTTCACGTCGTTATCGACGTTACCGGTGACGGCAATCATCTGGCCGGATTCACTGGCATTGATGACGTTATCCGCTGTCACATCGTCAATGGAGATGGATGCCGTTGGTGCCACCGTATCGACGCTGTAAGCATGAGTGGTATTGGCTGTCGTGACATTGCCTGCCGCATCGCGGGTGGTGACCGTAGCAGAGATATCACCATTGGCAGCAAGAACAGCGCCCGGCACGTTGACGCTCCAGGTTTTGCCATCGGCATTCACCGTCGTCTGGTAGGTCTCGGTGCCGACGGTCACCGTCACCGCATCACCGGCGTTGACGTCATTCCCAACCTGACCAGTAACCGCTACCGCCTGGCCAGACTCCGCCGCATTAATCACATTATCCGCTGTCACATCGTCAATAGCGATGGATGCCGTTGGTGCAACCGTATCGACACCGTAAGTGTGAGAGGTATTGGCGGTGGTGACATTGCCTGCCGCATCGCGTGTGGTGACCGTGGCACTCACCTCACCATTGGCGGCCAGTACCGAACCCGGCACATTGACGCTCCAGGTTTTACCGTCGGCATTCACCGTGGTCTGATAGGTCTCGGTGCCGACGGTCACGGTAACGGCATCGCCCGCGTTGACGTCATTCCCAACCTGACCGGTCACCGCTACCGTCTGACCGGACTCGACCGCATTAATCACGTTATCGGATGTGACATCATCGACAGTAATCGAGGCCACCGGTGCCACCGTATCCACACCGTAAGTGTGAGAGGTATTGGCCGTGGTGATATTGCCTGCTGGATCGCGGGTGGTCACGCTGGCGCTCACATCACTATTCGCCGCTAACACCGAACCGGGAACATTGACGCTCCAGGTTTTGCCGTCCGCATTCACGGTAGTCTGGTAGGTCTCGGTGCCGACGGTCACGGTAACGGCATCACCGGCTTTGACGTCATTACCCACCTGACCGGTCACCGCTACCGTCTGACCGGACTCGACCGCATTAATCACGTTATCGGATGTGACATCGTCAATCGAAATTGACGCCAGCGGAGGTAAAGTATCGACCGTGACCGAATCACTCCCACCGATACCAGGAATCCCCGCAGCATCGGTGTAGCTGCCATCCGGGATGCTGACGCTGACTTCGCCCTCAAAATTGTCGGCAGGCGTCAGTGTCGCCGTCCAGCGTGTAGGATCGTTAGGATCCTGCACCAAATTCGTTACAGAGCCATTAACTACGGTGATATCGCTGAGATCAAAACCAACAGGCGGTTTTGTAAAAATGAAGCTGATTGTGCCATCACTATTAATAACAAGGGTGACAGAAGGCGGTGTGGTATCAGTGGTGTTCGTCGTCGTAACAAGCAACGGGGATGCATCTGCCCCTTCCAGTACAGATAAGGCTCTATCAGTAAAGGAGATGCCAGCGGTATCGTAACCAATCGGAGCTGTCACGACATCAGCCGTTAAATCCAATATTACCGTTGAATCGAAATGTCCGCCGCCGCCATCTCCCGCTTCTCCGACGTCATCATTACCTGCGGCAGTGGCTTCTAACACTTGCGTTGGGTCGGCGCCCTGAGCGATCGCATCTTGGATAGCCGCAACATCATCGGCAACATCCGCGTTGTTCTGAGAAGATGCGCTGCTTACATCACTCCAGCGGCTATCACGCCCTATATCTAATGTTTTACCATCCGGTAATGTGATTGAAACTGCGCCATTGGCACCAGTCACCACTTCCTCACCGCTGTAAACACGGTCACCAGCGACCAGCAGCCTTTGGCTCCCATCAAGCGCGACGATAAACACTTGTCCGATAACGAATTTAATGATGCCAATCACACCGTTCAAGATTCTTTCTCCTTGATATCTATAATTATTTTTATAATGAGGCGATATTGCGGCTATAGCTTTTTGCTATCATCCTGATAGGGTTGATTTGCTGTGTGTCGTCCTGACATGTTATTAAAAAAGCGTTACGATAGTGTTGTGATGCGTCAAACGCTTGACTCAATGGCCGATATAATAAAAAATTCGGAATATTCTTTCCAGAACTTTACTCATTTAGAGTAACTCTTATTTTTCTCGTATTGGCGCTCTTCTGGAATGAAATTAACATATTGATATTAAATTAATAAAATAAAATAAATTCGCTAAGCGTTTATATAACACTCAAACACTTTAATAGGAATAATCACAAATAAAGTTTTTGTGAAGGAAAACTGCTGATGATGCGTAGATACCATTTTGCTTTATTACCTTTTATTACCCTTTTTTCCACAGCGACACATGCCGAGACGATCCAGGATGCGATAAAAAGCACGCTCTATACGCATCCTGAAGTGAGTGCATCCATTAATAGTCGTTTTTCTGCCGAACATGATTTACGTGCAGCAGAAGGGGGATATCTTCCTTCCATAACCCTAAGTGCAGGCGTAGGCCGCGAAGAAACCGATAGCCCCTCAACGCGTGCCAGCGCGAATAAACGCGTTGAACTCAGCCGTCAGGAATCGAGTATTAATCTAAGCCAGACGGTGTTCGATGGTTTCGCCACCTCAAGTGAGGTCGGCAGACAACGCGCCACCGTCAATTCACGCGCCTATAAAGTATTAAATACCAGTGAGTCGACGGCGTTAGATACGGTTCAGGTCTATCTCAATGTTCTGCAACGTCAGGAATTTGTCCGTCTGGCACAAGCCAATCTGGCAAGCCATGAACGCATTTACGATCAAATTAGGTTGCGCAGCGAACAGGGCGTTGGCCGATTGGCCGATTTGGATCAGGCCGAAGCACGTCTTGCGCAGGCTCGTAACAATGTACTGACAGAACAAACCAATCTGGACGATGCCAAAATCAACTACATGAGCATTGTGGGCAAAGTACCGGAAAATTTGGTGATGCCTGATGCTTCTGTGATAAAGCTCCCCGCTTCATTGGAGGAAGCGCAGCGTATCATGCTGGCTAACAGCCCGGCGCTGAAATCCGCAGAGTCAGATATTGAAGCCACACAGCAGCAATATGAGGCTTCAAAATCAACGTTTTATCCACGCATCAACATTGAACTCTCTCGTACGATGGATAACAACGTTGACGGGACGCGCGGCCAGAACAATGAATGGCAGGCGATGTTGCGGATGCGCTACAACCTGTATGAAGGCGGTAGCAGCAAGGCCAATATGGAATCAAAAGCCTATCAGGTAAAAGAAGCGCAGGATGTGCGAAATAATGCCCTACGCCTGCTGAGCGAAGAGCTAAAACTAGCCTGGTCAGCGTTAAATAACTCGCGCCAACAGTTGCCGATCGCCGCAGAGTATGCCGACCGCAGTATGAAAGTGCGTACCGCCTATCAGAAGCAATTTGGCCTGGGGGAAAGGACGCTGTTGGACTTGCTGGACAGTGAAAACGAGTTATTCACCGCACAACGCCGTCTGGTCGAGGTTCGCTTCACTTCGCTCTACACCGAATACCGGATCGCATCACGCATGGGAGAGCTATTAAACCGTTTGGCAATCCCTGCGCCTGATGCTGGTACCAGCTTGACAAACGTAACCCCCCACACAGAGTTGCCGAGCCTTAATTAATATATTTCATTGGTCAGACGGCGATAAATTATGGTTTATATGCGAGGGAATTACGTTGCGTAAGGGAACGTTCCGTTAAATGAAGTTGCATTCAGTACAAGAGACTCAGGGTTTTGATAAATCAGTTGCCCAGGAGCCTATCGCCCATGAGTCTACTGTTGCTCATGAATCAACGATCGTTCATGAAGCGACTACCTCGCATGAAACCATCGTTCATGAAAATAATAGTGACCCTCGCAGCCGTCATGACGACCCGTTATTGGATAGTTTGCTGATCCTCTGTGCCTTGCAAGGGAAATCGGTCAGCCGTACCACCCTCACCGCAGGGCTGCCGTTAGCTAACCAACGGTTATCCGTCGCGTTGCTTCCAAGAGCGGCTGCGCGTGCGGGATTGCAAGGACGCGTTCTCAAACGTTCTCTGAATAAAATCTCTGAGATGTCACTCCCGGCAATGTTGCTGTTGCGGGAAGGACGAGCGGCGATTTTGTTAGGCTGGAACGCTGACGGCAGTGCACGCCTGATGCCGAGTGAAACGGAAGGCGGGGAAATTTCCGTCGAGCACAATACGCTGCAACAAAATTATCTGGGTCTGGTGATGTTCGCCCAGCCTCGTCACCAGTTCGATCTGCAAAATCCATCGCTGATCCCCCGTACAAAATCCTGGTTCAAGGATACGCTTAAGCTTTCACATTCGCTCTATCTTGATGCCATCCTCGCCACGCTGCTGGTGAACATTATCGCGCTTGCGACGCCACTGTTCGTGATGAATGTCTATGATCGAGTTGTACCGAATCAGGCAACGGCGACCTTGTGGGTGCTAGCGATTGGCGTTACCGGTGCTTTTGTTTTCGATTTGATACTCAAAACGCTGCGTGGCATTTGCCTTGATATGGCGGGCAAAAAAACCGATCTGATTATTTCCGCCACGCTATTCGAACGCATTACCGGTATGTCGATGAAGGCCCGACCACCGAGGGTCGGTAGCTTTGCGCAGAATATTCATGAATTTCAATCGCTCAGAGATTTCCTTTCCTCGCTGACGCTGACGACGCTGATCGACTTTCCTTTTACGCTACTTCTGCTGTTGGTTATCGGCATCATCGGCGGTCCGCTGGTCTGGGTTTCTATCCTCGCTTACCCTATCGCCCTGTTGGCGAGTTGGGCAATGCAAAAGCCCCTGTCCGACACCATTGAAAAAACGATGCACCTTGCCAGTGAGCGGCAGGCTACGCTGATCGAAACGTTGAGCTGTCTGGATGCAATCAAGGTCAATAATGCGGAAAGTGAACGTCAGCACCAATGGGAACAGACCATTGGCAGCCTGAGCAAGCTGGAAATGCGGGCCAAGGCGCTGTCTTCATTGGCGGTAAACCTGACGCAGTGGTTCCAGCAATTTGCTGGCGTTGCCATGATCATTGTCGGCGTCTACATGCTGATTAACGGTAAACTCAGTATGGGTGGGCTGATTGCCTGCTACATGCTGAACGGCAGAGCGCTTATGCCGCTGGGCCAACTGTCTGGTCTGGTCAGCCGTTACCAGCAGGCGCGTTTGACAATGCAAACCACCGAACAAATGATGCAATTACCGCAAGAGCGTAGCGATAACGAACGCCCACTGAAGCGTGAGAGCATCCGAGGTGGTATCGAATTTCGCGATGTGACGTTCAACTACCCGGAACAAAAAACCAGTTCGTTGCAAGGCATCAGTCTGACCATCGCTCCTGGCGAGAAAGTCGGCGTTATTGGCCGTAGCGGTTCCGGCAAAAGCTCGCTGCAAAAACTGATTGTTAACCTCTATCAGCCTAACACCGGCAATATTCTGATCGACGGCGTCGATGCCCGTCAGTTGGATGTCAGCGATTTACGCCACAATATCGGCTATGTTCCTCAAGATATTCAGCTATTTAGTGGTTCACTGCGCAATAACCTGATTAGCGGCGCACGCTATGTCGAAGACGAAGCGATGCTGCGCGCCGCAGAAATTTCAGGGGTGAATGAGTTTGCTCGTCTGCACCCAGATGGCTATAACCTTCAGGTTGGCGAACGCGGTCAACAACTCTCCGGCGGGCAGCGTCAGGCTGTCGCGATAGCCAGAGCGCTATTGCTCGATCCGCCGATTTTGGTGCTGGATGAACCCACCAGTTCGATGGATAACACCAGTGAAGATCGGTTAAAGCAGGCTCTGGTTCCCGTCATTGCGGAGAAAACACTTTTGTTGGTTACCCATCGGGTTTCCATGTTGGCACTGGTCGAGCGTTTAGTGATTGTCGATAAAGGAAAAATTATCGCGGATGGGCCGAAAGCAATCGTGATGGATGCGTTGAAGAAGGGGCAGATCAATGCATCTCGGTAAATATATCAAACGAATCAAACGGTATTTCGTTGGCGGAGATGAAGAAAGCCTGCAAACGATGCCTGAAGTGAGCCGGGCAATGGCTGAGGATTCGCCACGCTCTATTCGCTTTACGCTATGGGCTATCGGCGCTTTTTTCCTATTTTTCATCCTGTGGGCCGGACTGGCGGATATTGATGAAGTCACCCGGGGTGACGGTAAAGCCATCCCCTCTTCCCGATTGCAAAAAATCCAAAATCTGGAAGGTGGCATCGTCACGGAAGTGTTCGTTCGTGAAGGGCAGGTCGTTAATGCAGGCGATCCTTTACTGCGCCTTGATGATACACGCTTTTCTTCCAACGTTGGAGAAACCGAGGCCGACCGGCTTGCTCTGCTCTCGCGCATTGAACGTCTGAACGCTGAAATCAACGATAGAGAACTCGTGCTTTCGGAAGAAATTACGACGCAAGCGCCCAAAATCGCGGCAGGAGAAAAAGCGCTTTATAACAGCCGCCGCCAGCAGTTCCACAATGAGGTGTCTGGTCTGGAAGAGCAATTGATCCAGCGTCGCCAGGAGTTGAGAGATTTCTCTGCCAAGGAAATTCAGTTCCGCAATAGCCTGAGCCTGCTCCAGCAAGAAATTAAAATGTCAGAACCGCTGATCGCGGAAGGCGCCATTTCTAAAGTAGAAGTGTTACGCCTGCGCCGCGCAGAGGTCGAAACTCGGGGCCAGCTTGATTCGATCAAACTCTCGATTCCTCGGGCAGAGTCTGCGATTAAAGAGAGCGAGAATAAAATAGAGGAAACGCGCAGTCGTTATAAAAGCGAGGCGTTATCTCAGCTGAGTGAAGCACAAACCAACCTGAACAAAATTGAAGCCACGGGCAAAGCACTCGAAGACCGGGTAAACCGAACGCTGGTCGTCTCCCCCGTTCGCGGTATCGTGCAGCAGGTTTTGGTGAATACGATCGGCGGAGTGATTCAGCCGGGTAGCGACCTGGTTGAAATTGTCCCACTGGACGATAACCTGTTGGTGGAAGCTAGGATTCGTCCACAGGATATTGCGTTTTTGCACCCAGGTCAGGATGCCGTAATAAAATTAACGGCCTACGACTACACTATTTATGGTGGTTTAAAGGGCCAGTTGGAGCAAATCAGCCCAGACACCGTAACCGATAAAGAAGGGAACAGCTTTTATATTATTCGTTTACGGACTGATAAGAATTATTTAGGCTCAGCCGATAAACCACTTCTTATCATTCCGGGTATGGTGGCCTCTGTTGATATAATAACGGGAAAGAAAACGATTCTCAGCTATTTGTTAAAGCCGATTATTCGAGCAAAAGCAGAAGCACTACGGGAAAGATAATAAAAAAGGCGCTCAATAGAGCGCCTTTTTTATACTCGATCCATCAATGATCGTTCATATTGTGATAAATCTGAGTTTGACTGCGTCCTATGGCTTTAGCCTGATACATGGCAGAATCGGCATTAATTGCCAATGTCAGCGAGTCAGTGCCGTGCTCTGGATACAACGCAATACCGATACTGCATGATATATCCAGCGTTTTCCCATTGATATCGAAAGGCTTGTTCAACGCGTTATGGATTTTATCTGCAACATAAAGCGTATTGTCAATTTCCTTAATTCCCTGAAGCAAAATAATAAATTCATCACCGCTACGGCGATATACCGTATCCGAATCACGGACCGCACCGCGCATACGCGCCGCCGCTTCTTTCAATAACAAATCGCCAACAGCATGTCCGAACGAATCATTTATCTGTTTGAATTTATCGAGATCCAGGAACATCAGCGCGATTTTCCTGCCCGTTTGTTTGGATAACAGAATCGCCTGTTCCATTTGTTCGGCAAATGTCAGGCCATTAGCCAATGACGTTAATGAGTCATAGTGCGCCAGTTGACGGTAGTGTTCCTCACTACGCCGCAACATATCAATGGCATGATACCGCTCTATAGCGATCGCAATCAGCTGTGCTGATTTCTCAATAGAGAAAATTTCCTCTTCGGTCGGCACATATACTTTGCGATGGTAAACGCTCAAAACACCTAATATTTCTTTGTTCTGCCCGATAATAGGTTCAGACCAGCAGGAACGCAGCCCGGCATATAATGCGAGCCCTTTATATAACGACCAATGCGGATGGACAGAAATATCGTCAGCAATGACGCGCTTTCCGGTATAAGCCGCGGTACCAAAAGAAGCCACGCCATCGGCAATTTTCACGTTGTGAATGGCATTCTTATAGAAGCCAGGCAGGCTCGGCGCGGATCCCAGCGTCAGACATTTTTTGTCTTTATCAACCAGTAGAACCGAGCAAACGATACGACCTGGATTTTTTTCCTCAACGCTGAAAATGATCGCATCCAGGATATCTTTCAGCGGCGCGCCGCTTGATAACAACTCCAGTGCACGATTGTATGAATTATCATGATGTTCCTGCGATTTTCGTTCCGTGATATCTAACTTAATGCCGACATACTGAGTTGTATTACTCGCTTTATTATATATTTTAACGATATTGGCTTTTTCCCAATATAGTTGTCCATCTTTACGCCGGTTAACGAACTCGCCACTCCAAACATTACCCTTATTGATGGTAGACCACAGATCTTCATAGACGCTGGCGTTAGTCATACCAGAATTTAATATATTCGTTTTTTTGCCGATAACCTCATCTGGCATATAGCCTGACATGGTAATAAACTGACGGTTGACGTAAATGATTTCACAATTTTCATCTGCGATCATTATTGAAGCAGGACTATATTCCATCGCAAAGAAAGTCATGTTGAGAAAATCTTGTTTTTTCTGCTCATTTTTAGACTTTTGTTTAATTTTTCTATTTTTCACAGAAGAAAACAATAACATCATCAAAAGTAAGGTTATTATAATTTCATACACAATAACACTCTCCTCAGGCCCGAGTGGTCCTGATCGTACAAATCACAACGCTGATGACGAAAAATCCCGGTAACAAACCCCTATCCCATCGATTTTCGGGACTGGCGCACTTCCGGAGAGCAGAAAGGATGAAAGAAAAAACGCTGCATGAAGCAGAAGTATTTAGAAACATAGCAACGTCAGCATAAAGCCCTCGCATATGACTGTGCGCAGATAAAAACAACAAATTCAAAAGAGTATCTTAATTTAAGAGTAGTATTTGTTCGGCTTATAAGTTTCTCTAATGGAATAAAAGAATATCCCTAAGGTACATGGCAATATATTCTTAACATCAATTTTTTGTAAGCAAATCAATTATACCAATAAGTATCATTGTTTTAATCAGAAAAATCTATCACAAAATGATTTTCGATCGTTAACAGTAAACATTATATTTTTTTACCATTAAAAATCAAATAATTAAAATAAAAAATAAAATCATTAACGCAAATGTTTGATTATATAAGTCATAATTTGATGCAAAATCAGCAGATTCCCTTCTTATCATTTTATTGAAATTAAACATCGCCATAACAAATAAAATAAGAATAAAATAAGAAAATAAAAACAAAATACAGCACTATACGTTGCAATATAAAGCAGATGCTGAGCACGAAAGAGACAACATTTTTGTACGACAACAAAACATTAGGAAATATAATGAATGAATATGGCGGAGAAGAATGGAAGGATATATAGCAGTACGTTAATACAAAAGTGACAGCTTAAACAATATGTTACCATCTACAGTTCAAGCTTCAGCGCCTCAAAACGCTCAAATGGTTGAGGGCGTGAGAGGTAGTACCCTTGGGCGGCGTAAGCATGCGATGCCTGAACAATTGCCCACTCCTCCTTGGTTTCAATCCCTTCAATCACGACATAATTGCAAAAACGCGACAGCAAAGCGATCAAGGCAGGAAATACGGTCCGCCCTTCATCACTCTGTTGCAGGAGAATAAAGAGCTCGCGCGCCACTTTAATGCAATCATACTGGGCCAGTATAAGTGATGAAAAATTCGCCATACCGCAGCCAAAATCATCCAACCATAGTGTTTGCGCTTCAGGGAGTTTGGTTAATATTTCTTTTGGTAATCCTCCCTGATTTTCGACCATTTCAAAACGAATCCAGGGCATTGCAGCGATCAGGCGTTTGGCTTCAAGATTATTTTGCAGAGCCAGTAGCGTCATACCATCAATATTGACGGAGGCAAAAAGATCGTCGCGAATAAATCGAAAACTCCACTGAGATAAAAGTTGCAGTTGTTCTACAATAATTAACAGACGGGTTTCAACATCAATATTCGCGAAGTATTTTTCAGGAGAGATGAATTTTTGCGGCAGGGTAGGAGAAAAAACGGAAGTCAGTAACTCAATAGCCATTAATTTACCTGATGTTCGATAAATTGGCTGAAAAGTATACCGCCGTTGACATTGATGCCAATAATCAGCGCTTAATGACTCCTCGCTTCCCTGTTGGAAAAATCCTGCCCCAACCTGATTAAGATGACCTTCCTGCTGCACTATGAGTTCCGCCATTAAACTGACACTATTAGTTATGAAATTATATCATACGGACATGCATCGTCATCGACTCTTCAGATGCAAACTTCATCGGCAATATCGGTTAAATCAATGTCCATGATTTTACAAAAATACCTGCTTCAATATCACAACTAAATTTATTTAAACTGTAAATCAATAAATTAAAATCCAAGAAACACAGCCACACTGGCTGATTTATACAGTCTAAAGCATGCGTATGAAACCAATTTAACGAACAGATGGTAATTTTACCCTGTAACCTCACTATTTATGCAGCCAATCGATAACATGCTGAGGATGCCCGAAAACACGTAAACCACCACAGTAAACTGTCCGGAAAAAGGGTAGGTCAAAAACAACCAGAACCGATTAGCCAGTATATTCTGCATCCATGACAGTTACGCGTGTTTAAACTCGCCTCAACGGGTATAATCTGCGCCCTGTTTGTAAGGTAGAAGAACATCATGGCGTTACTCATCACCCATAAATGCATCAACTGTGACATGTGCGAGCCCGAGTGTCCTAATCAGGCCATTTCCATGGGCATGGATATTTATGAAATTGATACCACTCGCTGCACTGAGTGCGTTGGCCACTATGACACACCGACGTGTCAGAAAGTCTGTCCGATCGACAACACGATCATCAAAGATCCAAACCACGTTGAAGGCAATGAGCAGTTGTGGGAAAAATATGTGCTCATGCACCATGCCTACAGGATTTAAACATCCATTTGTAGGTAATCAGCTTTCGACAATCACCGTCGCACAGGCATAGCGTCTTTCGTCAGCCAGCGTCACATGGACGTGTCTGACGCCCATCTGTTCAGCCAGCTCTGCCGCTTTAGCAAAAAATCGCAAACAGGGTTTTCCCAGTTCGTCATTAAAAACTTCAAACTGGTTAAACGCGAGCCCGTTGCGAATTCCGGTTCCGAAAGCTTTTGCCGCCGCCTCTTTCACGGCAAAACGCTTGGCAAGGAAACGGACAGGTTGCTGATGCTGCTGATAATGTTCCCATTCATCATCCGTCAGAACGCGGCGAGCTAATCGCTCGCCTGAACGTTCAATCACCGCTTCAATACGGGCGATTTCGACAATATCCGTTCCGAGCCCAAGAATCGCCATCAGCGACGCGCTTCCCGCATCAAACTCTTCATTTCGGCAACAGCATCCTTCAACCCGCTCATCACCGCACGTCCGATAATCGCATGCCCGATATTTAATTCGTGCATTTCCGGCAACGCTGCAATCGGCAGAACGTTATGGTACGTCAAACCGTGGCCGGCATTGACTTTCAGCCCTTTCGCCGCAGCGTAAGTCGCCGCATCACGAATGCGCTCGAACTCATGTTGACGCGCTTCATCATCTGGCGCATCGGCATATGCCCCGGTATGAATTTCGATATAAGGTGCACCGCTAGCCACGGCGGCATCAATTTGCCGTTTATCCGCATCAATAAAGAGTGAAACCAATATGTTAGCCTGGCTAAGTCTGGCAACCGCGTTATTGATTTTTTCCTGCTGCCCTGCGACATCCAGCCCACCTTCTGTTGTCACTTCCTGACGTTTTTCCGGCACCAGACAACAAAAATGCGGCTTTACCTCACAGGCAATGTTCAGCATTTCTTCCGTAACCGCCATTTCAAGGTTCATGCGAGTTTGGAGCGTTTCTCTCAGGATCCGCACATCACGATCCGTAATATGGCGACGATCTTCACGTAAGTGCACCGTGATGCCGTCCGCTCCCGCCTGCTCAGCGATAAAAGCCGCCTGAACGGGGTCGGGATACGCCGTTCCACGCGCATTGCGCAGCGTTGCAATATGATCGATGTTAACGCCAAGCAGCAGTTCAGCCATGATAAATCCTCGGTAAAGTCATGCACGATATGTGGCAGTTTACACCGATGTCACAGCGTCAGGGTACTGAGGAGACGGGATTATTTATCAGAAGACGTGGGTTTGGACAAATTAGCAGCAGGAATAAACTGGCGGAACAGTTCACGACTTTTCAGCGGTTTTCCCCCCAGATAGGGCTTTAACGCGATGCGGGTGAAACGCTTTGCCGCCTTCAGTGTGCCACTGTCAGGAAATTCACGCGATGCCAGCGAACGTAACTCATGCCCGGTAAAACTTTTATTATCGACCACCAGGCTGGCAATAAACCCCTTTTCCTCTCGATATTGATAGGTCATGGTATCTGCCACAGGTTCACCACTACCGGCACAATGCAGGAAATCCACACCGTATCCCAGATAGCCAAGCAGTGCTAACTCAAAGCGTCTTAATGCCGGTTCAGGGGAGGCATCCTGTGCAGCAAGATGTTGTAAACAATGGAGATAATCGAAGAAAAGAGCGGAGTAGTTGGTTTCATGCTCCAGCACGCGAGCCAGCAGTTCGTTAACGTATAAACCGCTATAAAGCAACGTGCCAGTCAGTGGTAGCGAAAGCGAAACAGGCTCGGCGCTACGTAACGTTTTCACTTCACCCCGGCCGCTCCAGCGCACCAGCAGCGGGGTGAAAGGCTGTAAACAGCCTTTCAGGCTAGAGCGACGGGCTCGCGCGCCTTTGGCAAGCACGCGAACGCGGCCATCGCTTTCGCTAAACAGGTCCAGCAATAAGCTGGTTTCACTATAAGGTCGCCCATGTAAGACAAATGCGCGCTGCCAGCCTTCCATCGGCGTGAACCTTACAGGTCTTCGCTATAACCCAGGCTGCGCAGGGCACGTTCGTCATCTGCCCAGCCGGATTTCACTTTAACCCACAGCTCAAGGTGCACCTTGGCCTCGAACATCTCTTCCATATCCTGACGAGACTCGATACCAATGGTTTTAATTTTGGCACCTTTATTGCCAATGACCATCTTCTTCTGGCCTTCACGCTCAACCAGAATCAGGCCGTTGATATCATAACCGCCACGTTCGTTCGTCACGAAGCGCTCGATTTCGACCGTTACGGAATACGGTAATTCTTCACCCAGGAAGCGCATCAGTTTTTCACGGATAATTTCCGATGCCATAAAGCGCTGTGAACGATCGGTAATGTAATCTTCCGGGAAGTGGTGCGTTGCCTGCGGTAAGTGTTTACGCACAATGCTGGCAATCGTATCGACATTCGTGCCCTTCTCGGCAGAGATCGGAACGACATCAAGGAAATCCATCTGCTGACTGAGGAACTGGATATGCGGCAGCAGCTTGGTTTTATCCGTGACGTTATCGACTTTATTGATCGCTAACAGTACGGGGAGTTTTTGATCGCGCAGTTTATTCAATACCATTTCATCGTCGTCGTTCCAGTGTGTCCCTTCAACAACGAAAATGATCAGCTCAACGTCACCAATTGAACTGCTGGCAGCACGGTTCATCAGGCGGTTAATCGCCCGTTTTTCTTCAATGTGCAGTCCCGGCGTATCCACATAAATAGCCTGATACGGCTCTTCAGTGTGAATGCCCATGATGCGGTGCCGTGTCGTCTGGGGCTTACGTGACGTAATGGAGATCTTCTGCCCCAGTAATTGATTCAATAACGTCGATTTACCGACGTTTGGCCGACCAACAATCGCGATAAAACCGCAGTATGTCTGTACTTCGCTCATTCAAGCTCCAGTTTTTTCAACGCTTGTTCAGCCGCAGCCTGTTCGGCTTTACGACGGCTCGATCCTGTACCAATGAGCGACTCGCTAAAGCCGCTCACCTGACAGTGGATAGTAAACTCCTGATCGTGTGCTTCCCCACGAACCTGCACCACCAGATAGGTCGGCAGAGGTAAGTGACGTCCTTGCAGAAATTCCTGCAACCGCGTTTTCGGATCTTTTTGCTTATCGCCGGGACTGATTTCATCCAGACGCGTTTGATACCAGTTCAGAATCAAACGTTCGATGGTCTGAATATCGCTGTCGAGGAAAATGCCGCCGATCAGCGCTTCGACCGTATCAGCCAGAATCGATTCACGGCGGAAACCACCGCTCTTTAATTCACCAGGGCCGAGACGCAGGCACTCTCCTAGTTCGAATTCACGTGCGATTTCCGCCAGCGTATTTCCCCGAACCAGCGTCGCCCGCATCCGACTCATATCCCCTTCATCAACTTTGGGAAAACGATGATACAGCGCATTGGCGATCACAAAACTCAGGATAGAGTCACCCAGGAATTCGAGTCTTTCATTGTGTTTGCTGCTGGCGCTACGATGCGTCAACGCCTGTAACAAAAGCTCGTACTGCTGAAAAGTATAGCCCAGCTTTCTTTGTAAACGATTTATCAGGATGGGATTCATGTGTTACCAATAGATCAACGATGCGTCAAAAACAGCAGCATACGGAACAGCCCTGCTTACCAACTCGGTCAAAACTGTTTCGTTTGCATTGGCTCCCGTAAGGGAGCCTGCCTTTCTGCCCATCATACTTTGCGTTGCCTGTGCGTTAGCGTTGTGCGAACGGACACGTTTTTTTCTGCAACTCGCATTATTTAGGGCATGTTCTTTTAAAAAGTGCGCTTCATAAAATATTCTACACCGGACAGCATCAGAATGCTGCCTGTATCTTATTTTGGTGAATGCTTACTTCGATTAATGCTTACTTTGGTTAATGGATAGCACCGATGCGACTCAAACGTACGCCGGTAGGCCATTCACCTTCCTGTTTCTCAAAACTCATCCAGATAGCGGTGGCTTTACCGACCAGATTTCTTTCCGGCACAAAGCCCCAATAGCGGCTATCCAGACTGTTGTCACGGTTATCTCCCATCATGAAGTAGTGCCCTGCGGGAACCACCCATGTTGCAAGCTGCTGTTGCGATTGCTGGTAATAACCACCTAGCTGATCCTGTTGGCCCGGCACCAGAAGAATATTATGCGTTACGTTGCCCAGTGACTCTTTGCGCGTACCCATACGGACGCCCTCGACGCTGTTGTCGTTGGCAGGAACCTGATAAAAACCACTACGCGACTCCAATCCAGGCTGATTGAAGGTCTGAACAAAATCACTAGGCTGTACATTACTGTATGTAACCGCCAGCGCCATATCGCACGCCTGTTGTCCCTGACAGGATGGACGAATCGTCACCTGCTTGGTCATCGGGTTATAACTGACGCGATCGCCCGGTACGCCCACCACACGTTTGATGAAGTCCACTTTAGGATCGGACGGATATTTAAACACCACCACGTCGCCACGCTTCGGGTGCCCCGTTTCGATCAGCGTTTTTTGCGTGAAGGGTTCTTTAATGCCATAGGCAAATTTTTCCACCAGAATAAAATCACCGATCAACAGCGTCGGCATCATCGAACCAGATGGAATTTGAAACGGCTCGTAAATGAAGGAGCGCACAACCAATACCAACGCTACGACCGGGAATACGGACGCGATCGTTTCAATCCAGCCAGGTTGTTGAATGACTTTCGATGAAACCTCACCATCAGCCAGATCGGCACCGCTCATGGTGGCAAACTTTTTCCGGCGAGCAGGTGCCCAGACAAAGCGCTCTAAACACCAGACAATCCCCGTGACCAGCGTCACCAATGCCAGAATTACGGCAAACATATTGGCCATGCCAACTCCTCAGAATTTATTTACTGTCTTTGCCGACGTGCAGAATTGCCAGAAACGCTTCTTGCGGCAGCTCGACGTTACCAACCTGCTTCATACGTTTCTTACCATCTTTCTGTTTCTGCAACAGTTTCTTCTTACGGCTGACGTCACCACCATAACACTTGGCCAGTACGTTTTTACGCAATTGCTTAACCGTAGAACGCGCAATAATATGGTTACCAATCGCAGCCTGAATCGCGATATCAAACTGCTGACGCGGAATCAGATCTTTCATTTTCTCGACCAGTTCACGGCCACGATATTGTGAATTATCGCGGTGCGTGATCAGAGCCAACGCATCTACACGTTCGTTGTTGATCAGCACATCAACACGCACCATGTCTGATGCCTGGAAGCGTTTGAAGCTGTAATCCAGCGATGCATAACCACGAGACGTTGATTTCAGACGGTCAAAGAAATCGAGCACTACTTCCGCCATCGGAATTTCATAGGTCAGCGCAACCTGATTACCGTGGTACACCATGTTCGTCTGTACGCCGCGCTTCTCGATACACAGCGTAATCACGTTGCCCAGATATTCCTGAGGCAGCAGCATGTGACATTCGGCAATCGGTTCGCGCAGTTCCTGAATGTTATTCAGAGGCGGCAGCTTGGATGGGCTATCGACATAAACGGTTTCTTTAGCCGTCGTCTCAACTTCATACACCACCGTCGGTGCCGTGGTGATCAGATCAAGATCGTATTCACGTTCCAGACGTTCCTGAATGATCTCCATGTGCAGCAGACCCAGGAAGCCGCAGCGGAAGCCAAAGCCCAGTGCGGTAGAACTTTCTGGCTCATAGAACAGAGAGGCATCATTGAGGCTCAGTTTGCCCAGCGCATCGCGGAACGACTCATAGTCATCGGAACTAATCGGGAACAGGCCGGCGTAAACCTGCGGTTTGACTTTCTTGAAGCCTGGCAACGCTTTTTCAGCTGGTTGACGAGCCAGCGTCAGGGTATCCCCTACCGGAGCACCCAAAATATCTTTGATAGCGCACACCAGCCAGCCTACTTCGCCACAGTTTAAGACATCGCGGTCAATCTGCTTCGGTGTAAAAATGCCAAGACGGTCAGCGTTATAAACCTGCCCCGTACTCATCACCTTAATTTTGTCGCCTTTGCGCATCGTGCCGTTTTTGATACGAACCAGCGACACAACGCCAAGGTAGTTATCAAACCAGGAGTCAATAATCAGCGCCTGTAGCGACTCATCCGGGCTACCTTCCGGCGGAGGAATATCACGCACCAGACGATCCAGAACGTCCGGCACGCCAATCCCCGTTTTCGCAGAACAGCGCACGGCGTCGGTCGCATCAATGCCGACAATGTCTTCAATTTCCTGAGCGACACGATCAGGGTCAGCGGCGGGCAAGTCGATTTTGTTCAGAATCGGCACCACTTCCAGATTCATATCCAACGCGGTATAGCAGTTAGCCAACGTTTGTGCCTCAACGCCCTGCCCGGCGTCAACGACAAGCAGTGCGCCTTCACAGGCAGCAAGCGAGCGAGAAACTTCATAAGAGAAGTCAACGTGCCCAGGGGTATCGATAAAATTTAACTGGTAGGTTTGGCCATCCTGCGCTTTATAATCCAGCGTTACGCTTTGCGCTTTAATCGTTATTCCACGTTCACGTTCCAGATCCATGGAATCCAGAACTTGCGCAGCCATTTCACGTTCGGTCAAACCGCCGCAAATCTGGATAATACGGTCAGATAACGTTGATTTACCGTGGTCGATATGGGCAATAATGGAGAAATTTCGTATGTGCTTCATTATAAAAATTTTTCTACCTTGATATTCCTGAAATTCTTGCCGATGGGCATGCGCATAGGTGAAAACAGCAGCGATGTTATTCCACCTGAATCGCAGCATTCTACATGCGAGAAGCGTGAAAACCTAGTCATGTCCGGTGCATTCCCCTTGATTATGACGGTTTTATTTGGAATAGCAGAACAACAAGAGGAAAGCAGGAAGTAAAGTGTCATTACGTGGCAACATCGTGTCGAAAAATCACAAACGTGTGAACAATGTTTCCGCACCGTGCGCCATTTACGCCCGGTTAAGCGGGTCAATTTTGTAAGAGAGTGCCAGGTAACGCAATTTGCAGGATTACGGGCTCATAACGTTTATTTTTACCCAACTGCTTCGCCCAGCGTTTCACGCCGATAAACGCCAGCCCTCCCCCCAGCAGCGCGCCAATGACAGCGGCCAGATCGGTACCGAATAACGTTTGACAGATCGCCGCACCAATAAGCAACCCAACCAGCGGAACGAAGTAAACCAGAGCAGCAGAGAACAACAATCGCCCCTCAGAAATCCCCAATTCGACTTTTTGCCCGACTTCTAAAGGCCGATTGTAAGGGACATACAGCGTATTTTCGGCAGAAAGCCCAAGCTGACTTAATAAGCCTGTTCCACACGACGAGCGGGATTTACAACTGCCGCACCCCGCGCTCGGTTCACAGCGCAGCTCTGCGACGCCATCCTGCCATGAAACCACTGTCGCCCACTCTTTGATCACGGTTGTCCCTTCAAAATAATGCTGTCAGCCACCCGGTTAGCCGTAGAAAGTGGAATGTCACCGACGACGGTGATCTCGCGGTTACCTTTCATGACAGTGTGAATGGAGCGTCGCCCCGTAAGCAGCGACTGTTCTTCACTCACATCAGAAGACGGGCTAATGTTAATGGAGAAACTGAATAAGCCATCGCTATAAAGACGAGT
Source organism: Pectobacterium artocarpous (assembly GCF_046159765.1). NCBI lineage: Bacteria > Pseudomonadati > Pseudomonadota > Gammaproteobacteria > Enterobacterales > Pectobacteriaceae > Pectobacterium > Pectobacterium artocarpous. The sequence goes on along the minus strand of NZ_JBJXVK010000024.1, from coordinate 65,901 downwards.
CTCGATCGGAATGGACGAACCTGGCAATATTTTTTTGTTGCGTGAACGTTCTTTCATCCCGGCAGGCAGCCATTCCGGCTCCCAGGAAAAATCACCTTTTTCCGCGGCAGGCGTGGGTAAAACGGGAGGCAGTTTGATCCCTTCCAGCGGACGCATCACGCTCACCACATCATCATCAACAATCAGCGATGTCGTTAAGAACTGTTCCAACCGCTTGTCACCATTGCGATCCTGTAAATCAATACGCAATGGAAGTTTCGATTCCGCATCAATCCACACCATATAACTGTAGCGTGTACCATCGCGTGAAATGACCCGAATGCCTGATGCCAGACGATCGGCAATGCGCACACGTCCATCCGCAGGGATAAAATCATAATAAGGCGATAGTTTCTGAAAATCGGCAAAAACCAGAGCAGGGAGAGAGTCTACGATATGATCGCTGGTGAGCGTAAATGGTTCAAAACCGGGATCGAAGTAGCTGACTTCATTACCACGCAGTACGATTTCGCGTCGCGGTCCGTCCATAAACAACAGCTGCGCCAAGGAACGGTTGTTGAGTACGGCATGACGATACCGTACCGACTCGAATCCTTGCAGGGTAATGTTGATAAAGGAAATTTCGTAATTCAGAGAACGAACGGCGTTATTCATCTGTTGCAGCAACGCGCTCGGCTCAACATTGTGAGCCGGGGCAAAAGTAGAATAAAACAGACTGCCAATCAGAAAACAGGCGGCGGACCAAACACGCTTCATTACCGGGGCTGCGTTCCTAATGATTGAGTGCCGGGAACCTGAATGGCCGCTTGCTGATCGTCCTGCGGCAGAGCGTGTTCGGCATGCAACCGACGCTGTAATTCGTAGTCCTGCAAAATAGCGTTAAGACGATTGCGCTGCATATCGGATTTCTGCTGGCCGTTGTGAGGGGCAACATTTTCTGACGGCACGCCCAGACTCACAGGAGAGGCGGTGCCCATCGCAGGTAAGGTGCTAAACACGCCGGATTCCACCCCGTGTTCGGATGCATTGCCTTGCTGGTAATTTTGTACGCCGACAATCACCGCTAAAGATACGCAGGCAGCAACACCGACTTGCGTCAGTTGGCTGCCCCACGGGCGGATTTTGTGCCAGAACGGCATCTTCGTCCATTCGACAGGTTGTGGCTGAGATTCAGGCTGCGCTTGTGGAACCAGACGAACAGGTTCTTTCTCGATTGCAGCGGCAACACGAGAAGCAATGTCCAAATGAATCACGTTTTCACTGACATCACCACGCAACGTATCACGAATTAGATGATAACTTTGCCAACTTTGCTGTAACGCATCATCCCGTGACAATGCGCTTAGCAGTTCGGAATCTACTGCTTCGCCATCCATTAAAGCGGAAAGTTTCTCTTTCTGCATACCGACACCCTTATCTTGTCAAATCCATCATTAGTCATGCGGATAGCTGAAATGCTCGCTAACGCTGAATAAGCGGTTGTACTTTATTATCAATCGCTTCCCGCGCCCGGAAAATACGAGAACGAACAGTGCCGACGGGACAATCCATAATCACGGCAATCTCTTCGTAGCTTAAACCGTCCAATTCGCGCAACGTAATCGCTAAACGTAAATCTTCCGGCAAAGACTCGATAGTGCGGAAAACAATGCTTCGTAATTCTTCTGACAACATTAAATTCTCTGGGTTCGATATTTCTTTCAGTGCACCCGCATTTTCATAGTTTTCCGCGTCATTCGCATCAATGTCGCTGGAAGGCGGACGGCGCCCCTGAGCCACCAGATAATTCTTGGCCGTATTCACTGCAATACGATACAGCCACGTATAGAACGCACTATCGCCGCGGAATGACTCTAACGCGCGATAGGCTTTAATAAACGACTCCTGTACCACGTCTGGCACGTCTCCCTGGGGAACATACCGCGATACCAGGTTCGCTACCTTATGCTGATAACGAACGACCAACAAGTTAAACGATTTTTGATCGCCTTTTTGGACTCGCTCGACCAGAACCTGATCTGCCAGTTGCTCGCTCATCCGAGGTAATCTCTACTCAAACCGTTCTCCACACGTAAAATAGTACTGCCAGCTATATAAATCATGTTTAGAGCAAGCTCCTCATTAGAACCAAGACATCCAATAAAGTTCCGGGTCATCATTTTTCTTTTGTTTAGCGCCGTTACTTATCTTTGCGATGCGCATCATGACGCATTCTCTTCATCAAAAAGGGTCTTCATTTGAGGCTCAACGCACTTCTGGGGGATAATACGATAAATTGGAGGTATTCGCACGATTCACCCTGCTCCGTCATGCGCTTAATTTATAGCGTAAAGAGGGAGCTAAAAACCAATACAGCAATCAACCATTGGTGCTAACATCGGATTTCCTCTTCTTTTTGCATCCACGACACGACCATGCAAACGACCACTGAATACGTCTGTGATGTTTTAATCATTGGCAGCGGCGCTGCCGGGCTTTCACTGGCGCTGCGTCTGGCTTCTCAGGCCAACGTGACGGTACTAAGCAAAGGCCCACTCAACGAAGGCGCGACGTTTTATGCTCAGGGCGGCATCGCAGCCGTTTTCGATGAAACTGACACGGTTGACTCCCATATTGAAGATACCCTGATCGCTGGCGATGGCCTGTGCGAGCGAGAAGCCGTTGAGTTTATCGCCAGCAATGCCAAACATTGCGTGCAATGGCTTATCGAACAAGGCGTGCTATTCGATACCGAAACCAGCACCAGCGGTGAAGAACGCTATCACCTCACGCGCGAAGGCGGGCATAGCCATCGTCGAATTCTGCACGCGGCGGATGCAACCGGAAAAGAAGTGGAAAACACGCTGGTGCAGAAAGCACTCTCCCATCCGAATATTCGGATTATGGAACGCTGCAACGCCGTCGATTTGATTACCTCAAATAAGCTGGGTTTGCCCGGTACACGTCGTATTGTCGGTGCTTATATCTGGAACCGTGAACGAGAGCGCGTAGAATCTTGCCGGGCAAAAACGGTGGTACTGGCGACGGGTGGGGCGTCCAAAGTTTATCAATACACCACGAATCCTGATATTTCCTCTGGCGATGGCATAGCCATGGCCTGGCGCGCGGGTTGCCGCGTAGCGAATCTGGAATTCAATCAGTTTCACCCGACCTGTCTGTTCCACCCACAGGCGCGAAATTTCCTGCTGACGGAAGCGCTGCGCGGTGAAGGCGCATACCTTAAACGTCCCGACGGCACGCGTTTTATGCCCGATTTCGACGCCAGAGGCGAACTGGCTCCGCGCGACGTCGTCGCCCGTGCGATTGACCATGAGATGAAACGGCTTGGCGCAGACTGCATGTATCTGGATATCAGCCACAAGCCAGAAGCGTTCATCAAACAGCACTTTCCAACCATTGATGAAAAGCTACAGTCTCTCGGCATCGATCTGACGCGTGAACCGATCCCCATCGTCCCTGCGGCACACTACACCTGCGGTGGCGTGATGGTCGATCAACATGGCCGTACCGATCTTGACGGCCTGTATGCGATTGGCGAAGTCAGCTACACCGGATTGCACGGTGCGAACCGTATGGCGTCCAACTCATTACTGGAGTGTCTGGTTTACGGCTGGTCCGCCGCGGAGGATATCTTGCAGCGCTTACCGCAAATCAAAGCGGTGAAAAAATTACCGGATTGGGATGAAAGCCAGGTCGACAACTCCGACGAACAGGTGGTGATCCAGCATAACTGGCATGAACTGCGTCTGTTTATGTGGGATTACGTTGGGATCGTGCGGACGACGAAGCGGTTGGAGCGAGCACAGCGCCGTATCCATCTGCTTCAGCAGGAAATCAATGAGTACTACGCCCACTTCCGTATTTCCAACAATTTACTGGAACTGCGTAATCTGGTGCAGGTCGCCGAACTCATCGTCCGCTGTGCACTGGAAAGAAAAGAAAGCCGCGGGCTGCACTATACCCTGGACTATCCAGAGCAGTTCGACGCACCAACGCCCACCATTCTGGTGCCGTAGTTTATAAAAATAAGTAGTTTATAAAAAAAGTAGTTTATAAAAATAATTTGCTCAGCAAAGGCAGACGCAGCAACAAGGCGTCTGCCATCTACATAAAGAGATAAAAATCTTTTGTCAGTTGTTGGAAAGCCGTCGAGTAACGTCTTTCTCCATCACGAATTGCCAGCGAAGCATTCACACATTCTCTTTCCTGCCGAGACAGCACCAGCAAAACGCGGTGAGCGGGTTTATCTTCCTGTTCCGATACGCGAAGCTGCTGGTGAACGTACCAGTTATGCTGCTGTGCCAGTGGAATAAACGTCTCCGCAACATGAACGGGCAGCACCACGCAAAAAAGCCCTTCAGGCATCAGCAGTTGATGCGCACAGCGCAGCAGTGCTTCATGGGTTAACAAAGTGGTATAACGCGCCCGCTCACGCTCGGCCGAGCCACACGCGTTACCCGGTGGGAAATAAGGCGGATTGCTAATAATTAACGAATAGTCGGCGATTCGTGTCTCCGCAAACCCCACAATATCCTCAGCATAGACCGTAATTCTGTCGGCCCATGGCGAGGCGGCAACGTTTTCTTTCGCCTGATCGCTGGCGGCGCTATCCAGTTCGACGGCATCAATCTGAACATGTGGTTCGGAACGTTGCGCCAGCATCAGCGCGAGCAGACCGGAACCACTGCCGATATCCAGAATCCGCGTGACTGAGAGCACTGGCGTCCAGGCTCCCAGCAAAATACCGTCGGTTCCCACCTTCATGGCACAGCGATCGTGCGCCACAAAGAATTGCTTGAAGGTAAATCCATTCCGACGCAATGTCAGTTTATTATCAGCCTGATGACTCATGAAAATAAGATTCCAAATACAAACCGCAGTAGCATAGGTGAAACGTCAGTACAGGAAAAGCGCCGTTGTCTGCTTAAACAGGTGAAGAAGCCGGCCAATGCGTCTATAATCGGCGCCCCAAACAGAGGTAGACCATGACTGTAACCAATTTTTCCGAGCTCGATCTTGATGAAAGCCTGTTAGACGCCCTGCGTGACATGGGCTACGAACGCCCGACCGCGATTCAGGCTGCGGCAATCCCATCGGCGATGGAAGGCCGCGACGTACTGGGTTCTGCGCCGACAGGAACCGGTAAAACTGCCGCCTATCTGCTGCCGATTTTGCAGCATCTTATCGATTTTCCTCGTAAAAAATCAGGTCCGCCTCGTATTTTGATCCTCACGCCAACTCGTGAACTCGCCATGCAGGTGGCCGATCAGGCGCGCGCGTTTGCGGCGCATACACATTTGGATGTGGCCACAATCACTGGCGGCGTGGCCTACATGAACCACGCTGAAATCTTTAGTGAAAATCAAGATGTCGTTGTCGCGACGACCGGCCGTCTACTGCAATATATTAAAGAAGAAAACTTCGATTGCCGCGCGGTAGAAACACTGATTCTGGATGAAGCGGACAGAATGCTAGACATGGGGTTCGCTCAGGACATTGAACACATCGCTGGGGAAACCCGCTGGCGTAAGCAAACGCTGCTGTTTTCTGCGACGCTGGAAGGGGACGCGATCAAAGATTTCGCCGAGCGTCTGCTCAACGATCCGGTTGAAATCGAATCCGATCCATCTCGTCGGGAACGCAAAAAAATTCTGCAATGGTATTACCGCGCCGACGACGTCAAACACAAAACCGCCCTGCTCTGCCATCAGCTAAAACAGCCTGACGTAACGCGTTCTATTATCTTTGTGCGTAAACGTGAGCGAGTGCATGAGCTGGTTGCTTGGCTGCGTGAAGCGGGCATTACTGCTTGCTATCTCGAAGGCGAAATGGTGCAGGCCAAACGCAATGAAGCGATCAAACGCCTGAGCGACGGGCGCGTCAACGTGCTGGTGGCTACGGACGTGGCGGCACGCGGCATCGATATTAACGATGTCAGCCACGTCTTTAACTTCGATTTACCACGCACATCGGACACCTACCTACACCGTATCGGCCGCACTGGTCGCGCGGGTCGTAAAGGCTGTGCTATTTCTTTCGTCGAAGCGCACGATCATCTGCTGCTGGGAAAAATCAGCCGCTACCTGAATGAACCGCTAAAACCGCGCGTTATTGATGAGCTCCGCCCAACGACCAAAGCACCAAGCCCTAAAACCACGGGCAAACCATCGAAAAAAGTGCTGGCTCAGAGAAAAGAGAAGAAAGCAAAGGAAAAAGAAAAAGTTAAGGTGAAAATTCGCCATCGCGATAGCAAAAATATCGGTAAGCGTCGTCAGCCAACGCAGAAAACCGATGAGCCGTCTGGCGAATAATATTGTCGATATAAGATGTTATAAAACAGAGATGTAAAAAAGGGAGCCTTAGCTCCCTTTCTGTTAATGCTTATACAACAGTTACAGACTTTCGGTAAACGTACGGGCGATAACATCGCGCTGCTGTTCTGGCGTCAGTGAATTGAAACGCACAGCGTAACCAGATACACGGATGGTCAACTGTGGATATTTCTCTGGATGCTTAACGGCATCTTCCAGCGTCTCACGGCGCAGAACGTTCACATTCAGGTGCTGACCGCCCTCCACGCGCACTTCAGGTTTGATTTCCAGCGGAATTTCACGATACTCGATCTGACCCAGATCGCTCACTGAAACGATTTGATCTTCGCTATAACCTGATTTAGCACACACGCAACGCGCCTGCGATTTTTCTTCGTCCAGCAACCAGAAAGAATTGATCAGCGCGCTGTCGTTAGCCTTGGTGATTTGAATACCAGTAACCATAATTGCCTCCGTAAAACGGCGTGTTATTGTCTTAATTAAAAACAGACTTAAGTTAAAAACAAACTTAGTAAGCATCGCTATCGGCAAAAAAATGCCACATTTCGTCACGATCGTATAAAACCGTTTGTATCTACCCTCTTATATACCAGCCTGATAACCAGACATCCTTGACTTAAATCAATTTTAAAATCCCACACCCTCATCAGATGAAGGCAATTTATTGTTTTATATCAATTTTACCAGAACACCAAATTGCAAATATTTTTGTAAATTTTCAATTTTTTTTCAAAATAAGCCCTTTTCATCCAAAGAACAACGGTTACGGTTTTACCTCGGCACGATAGATCGGTAAGCTATCCACAACACCATTAAATCTGTAAAAAAGAGTGCATGATGGCGACCTCTCTCACCTGGCATGACGTGCTGGCACAAGAAAAGCAGCAGCCTTACTTTATCAATACCCTTGAATTCGTTGGGAAAGAACGAGCGGCAGGTAAGACGATATATCCTCCACAAAAGGATGTGTTCAACGCATTCCGCTTTACCGAACTGTATCAGGTCAAAGTCGTCATTCTGGGGCAAGACCCCTATCACGGCCCAAATCAGGCGCATGGGCTGTCATTTTCTGTCCGCCCGGGCGTACCCGCACCGCCTTCTCTGGCCAATATTTATAAAGAATTGGCGAGCGACATACCTGGATTTGAAATTCCACGACACGGTTTTCTGCAAAGCTGGGCAGAGCAAGGCGTTTTACTGCTCAATACGGTATTAACCGTTGAAGCCGGACAGGCGCATTCGCACGCCAATCTGGGCTGGGAAACGTTTACCGATCGCGTCATTACGGCACTCAATGAACAACGGGAGGGTCTGGTCTTTCTCCTGTGGGGTTCGCATGCCCAGAAGAAAGGCAACATCATTGATCAACGGCGCCATCATATTCTGAAATCGCCGCACCCTTCCCCGCTGTCTGCACACCGTGGTTTTTTGGGCTGCAAACATTTTTCACGGGCTAACCAGCTTCTTGAGCAGCAAGGGCTATCGCCAATAGACTGGACGCCAAGACTCCCGGAAGAAGCCTAAGCCGTAACGGTTTGGTTGCCTTCAAAGCGCGAGGGCAGCCAGCGATCTTTTACAAAGCACCATTTACAAGCAATCGTTGACGAGCGTATTGAGCCCAAAAATGTTGATTGGATAATGAATAAATATCGACAGAAAAAATAAGAAGTACTGCGATGATCTGGTGGAGCTAAGCGGGATCGAACCGCTGACCTCTTGCATGCCATGCAAGCGCTCTCCCAGCTGAGCTATAGCCCCACAACGTGTGGAATGTTCGTGACAATCAACCAAACAGAGGGAGTGTTTGGTGGAGCTAAGCGGGATCGAACCGCTGACCTCTTGCATGCCATGCAAGCGCTCTCCCAGCTGAGCTATAGCCCCGTATCTTACAGCATCGCCGTTAAGGCAAGTACCGTGCGAACGGGTCGCATAATATGAAACCCAATTAACAGTGTCAACGGCTAAATCTGGTTATCCGATTAACCGCTGAAAAAGACGCCAAAGGTAAGCAAAAACAGGCGACAATTTCGATATTGTTCCATCACAAGCACAATAAAAAGCTGCCAACGATAACGCGATTTATTATCATCACTCTACGTTACGCTTGCCTCCTAATATAAGCCCCATCACATGCGCTATTTTCCTATGATTATATTTTCTCTGATGGTATCTGCATCTGGTATTTTACCCGTTCGGGCACAGCCAACCATTCCTGATATAACCGAGCAAGCAAAAGCTCAATTTGAGATCAGGCAAGTCGAGATGAAAAGCAATGCACAGCATGCTTATCGGCTTTTCATCGCACTTCCCCGCCACCCCACACCAGAAGGCGGTTATCCGGTTCTGTATATGCTAGATGGCAATGCCCAGTTTCCTATTGCCGTAAATCGCTATAACGCCAAAAACGGCACAGCACCGCTGATTGTCGCCGTCGGTTATCCGATCGATAAACCTTACGATGTCCCCGCCCGCACGCGCGACTACACGCCGCCAACCACCGTTACCGACCCGGATTTTGCGGCAGGCGGCGAAGCGGAGGCGTTTTATCAATTCCTGCAATCCACATTAAAACCGTGGGTTGAGGCAAATTACGCCGTAAATAAGCAAAAACAAACGCTTGCCGGGCACTCTTTCGGTGGTCTGTTTACGCTCTATACGCTTTTTAACCACACCGAGTCCTTCCAGCGTTATGTTGCCGCCAGCCCATCAATCTGGTGGGGAAATGGGGTTGTGATTCCAGCCAGAACACCGCTGTTCAATATCCTGCCGCAATCAATTACCGTCACCGCAGGGGGAAATGAGGATGATCCCGTCAAAACGCAGGAGGGTAAACCTGTCGATGAAAAGCGGGCAGAACGACTCAGCCAAAGAAAAATGGTGGAAAGAGCAAAAACACTAGTCGCACAGCTCAACGAACAAGGCGCCAACGCCAACTTTATTCTGTTCCCCGGCAAAGGGCACGGTGACGTGATCCCCGATGCCATCGGTAAAGCCGTCGCTATCGCCGGCCAATAAGCTTTATTCCATATAATAAAAAACCCCGACATGTTGCCGGGGTTCATTTTATAACATACGGTAATTACTGCTGCGCTTCACGTTCGCCGATGAATGCAAGTGCTTTATCAATACGCGTCAGCGAACGCTGCTGACCAATTGCATGCACCGTAACATCAACACCTGGAGACTGACCTGCGCCCGTGACCGCAACGCGCAACGGCATACCAACTTTCCCCATGCCTTGACCCAGTTCGTCCGCGGTGCCCTGAATGGCGTGGTGGATGTTCTCCGCCGTCCAATCGGCAATCGCTGCCAGCTTCTCACGTACCAGCTCAAGCGGTTGACGTGCAACCGGACGCAGATGTTTCTTCGCAGCATCAGCATCAAACTCAGCAAAATCTTCATAGAAATAACGGCAAGAATCCGCCATTTCTTTCAGCGTTTTGCAACGTTCGCCCAACAAGCCAACCAGTTCGCTCAGTTGCGGTCCGGTACGGGTATCAATTCCAGCCTGCTCAATATGCCATGACAAGTGCGTTGCCACGTATTCTTCTGGTAAGTGATTGATATAGTGATGGTTCAACCATTGCAGCTTCTCAGTATTGAACGCGCTCGCGGACTTGCTAACGGCATCCAGCGAGAACAGAGACTTCATCTCATCAATAGAGAAGATTTCCTGATCGCCAGATGACCAGCCTAAACGCACCAGATAGTTCAGCAGTGCTTCTGGCAGATAGCCGTCATCACGATATTGCATCACCCCAACCGCGCCATGGCGTTTGGACAATTTCTTACCATCATCACCCAGAATCATCGACACATGCGCATATTCCGGCACTGGTGCCCCCAGCGCTTTCAGAATGTTGATCTGGCGCGGCGTGTTATTGATATGGTCTTCACCACGGATAACATGCGTGATTTCCATATCCCAGTCATCGATAACGACACAGAAATTGTAGGTTGGTGAACCGTCGGTGCGGCGGATAATCAGATCGTCGAGTTCCTGATTGCTGAATTCGATCGGCCCACGAATGCGATCATTGAAGATGACCGAACCTTCCTGCGGGTTAAGAAAGCGTACAACGTGCGGCTCATTATCAGCATGATGTTCGTGAGAACCACGGCAATGGCCGTCATAGCGCGGCTTTTCGCCATTTTCCATCTGCTGTTCACGCAGCGCTTCCAGACGCTCTTTAGAACAGTAGCATTTATATGCCGTGCCGTTTTCCAGCATCTGGTCAATAACAGCATTGTAACGATCAAAACGTTTAGTCTGGTAGTACGGGCCTTCATCCCAGTTCAGGCTCAGCCAGTTCATACCATCCATAATGGCATCAATCGCGTCCTGAGTTGAACGCTCCAGATCGGTATCTTCAATACGCAGTACGAATTCGCCGTTCTGATGACGGGCAAACAGCCAAGAGTAAAGCGCGGTACGTGCGCCGCCGACGTGAAGATAGCCAGTAGGACTAGGGGCAAAACGGGTTTTGATTTTCATTTGGGATTACAGCCTTATTACGCAACGGCTGTCGGCATAAACCGACATAAGCTCAGAGAACAAAAGTGGGCAACATTCTATCACTCTGCTTCGATTCCTCAACGCCGTAACATGCCACCCGAGATTTTATTGTGGCGGAAATAACAAGATAGCAGGCTAAATTGTGCAAGGATGCAGCACCAACGGCGATAAATACGACGCCTTGCCTAATTTTGCAACGAACAATCATTTTAGTTTTAAAAAGCGTTGACTCACATTCAAGTATCCCTATAATGCGACTCCACACAGCGGGGGTGATTAGCTCAGCTGGGAGAGCACCTCCCTTACAAGGAGGGGGTCGGCGGTTCGATCCCGTCATCACCCACCACGCCTTACGAAGGTTAAGTAAGAGTTGCTCGCTGTGTAGAGTAAGAAGATTTGAGATTGGGTGATTAGCTCAGCTGGGAGAGCACCTCCCTTACAAGGAGGGGGTCGGCGGTTCGATCCCGTCATCACCCACCACTCTCACACCAGCTGGTCTTCTTATTAGAAGTTGAAATAAACCTAAGCGTTGAAATAAACGTAGTACAGAAGTGGGTGATTAGCTCAGCTGGGAGAGCACCTCCCTTACAAGGAGGGGGTCGGCGGTTCGATCCCGTCATCACCCACCACTTCTGCGGGTCGTTAGCTCAGTCGGTAGAGCAGTTGACTTTTAATCAATTGGTCGCAGGTTCGAATCCTGCACGACCCACCACTTCCGCAAAGTGTGCATCTCTGAAATAAACCCACCAAATTTTATCTATTGTACGTGTCGTGCAGGTGAGACAAAACCATTTATAATGTTTTTGAACAACGCTTACATTGGCTCTGCAAGGGTGCAACTTGGCGCATTGCTCACGCAGGCACCATCGCGGAACTGCGCAGCTGTACAAAATCAAAGCGATTTCATGGGGAACACTGCACGATTAAATCGCCGCTACCCGCTTCACGTAATTTTTTGACAGAAAATATCAAATTTATTGGTTTTCTATTCTGCCTCTAAATCGACAACACTGCCGCACTATGTAAAGCATTTTCAATAAGCTCTTTTTGCTCACTTATGAGGTTGTCTATTATGATTTCTCAGTTGAATCAGTGGGTCACGCGTTTAACCGATCATCCTGATGTCGGTAAACTTTTACTGCGCTTAACCATGGGTATTCTGCTGCTGTTTCACGGCGTAGCAAAAATTGAGCACGGTGTGGGTTGGATCGTACAAATGCTGCAAGGCGCTGGTCTGCCAGGTTTTATCGCTTATGGCGTTTATGTCGGCGAAGTCGTTGCCCCGATTCTGATTATTCTGGGCGTATTTACCCGCCTTTCCGGCCTGATTGCCGCGCTGACGCTGGTTGTGGCTACGCTGATGGCTGGCACGGGTAAATTCTTCACCCTGACGGAAGTAGGTGCCTGGGCACTCGAAGTGGAAGCGTTCTATTTCTTCGCTGGCATTATCATCATGCTGGTGGGCAGCGGTCGCTACTCTGTTGCTTCTAACCCCGCTTACCGCTAATCCGTGCCATCCGGCAGGCATTTCCACAAAAGCAAAAACCCGCGAAACTCGCGGGTTTTTTGTTTCAATCCACTACCGTTCAGATTTCCCAATCGTGGTTGTAACGTTTGGGTTTGAACTGAATCACATCACCTTTCTGTAGCCCTTGCAGGCTTGCATCATCTTTTACGACTTCCGCTTCGATCAATTCAGACTGTTCACCCAGCTTCAGCGACAGGCGCGTTAAGGCACCAAGTGGGCGAATATCACGCACCGTCACCGCCTGATAACCTTCCTGCGCCTGAACAGATAGCGACACTTCATGCGGACGGAACAAAATCGTCTCTTCCGTCTGCGCCACTTTCAACCTGTTGCTGTCGCCAAGGAAATGGTAAACAAATTCGCTGGCCGGGTTGTTATACACTTCCGCTGGCGTGCCGATTTGTTCTATTACCCCTTTGTTCATCAGCACAATGCGGTCAGCCACTTCCATCGCTTCTTCCTGATCGTGCGTCACAAATACCGACGTCAGATCGATATCTTCATGCAACTGAGACAGCCAGCGGCGCAGCTCTTTACGCACCTTAGCATCCAACGCGCCAAAGGGTTCATCCAGCAGCAAAATACTCGGCTCGACGATCAGTGCACGCGCCAGCGCAATACGCTGCCGCTGACCGCCGGAAAGCTGCTCAGGATAGCGATCCCCCAGCCAGTCCAGTTGCACCAGATTCAGTAGCTCATGCACTTTCTTTTCGATATCACTCTTTGATGGCCGGATATTTTTCGGCTTCATGCGTAGCCCAAACGCCACGTTATCGAACACCGTCATGTGACGAAACAGCGCGTAGTGCTGGAATACAAACCCTACGTTACGTTTGCGCACATCGTGGACGGACACATCCTGACCGTGGAAGATAATGCTGCCACTATCGGGCTGTTCCAGCCCGGCGATAATACGCAGCAGCGTGGTCTTACCGCAGCCAGATGGCCCCAACAGCGCAACCAACTCACCGCTGTGGATCGACAAATTAATCTCGTTCAGCGCCCGAAACTGGCCAAATTGTTTATTAATATTGCGAATCTCAATGCTCATTTTTGGCCAACTCCTGTTGTTTCTGTATTTGCTTCGTCAATCGACCTTCACTCCACTGGCGCAGTAACAGCACCACCAGCGACATCACCAGCAGCAGAATCGCCACGCTGAAGGCCGCAACGATGTTGTACTCGTTATAAAGAATTTCGATATGCAGCGGCAGCGTGTTCGTCAAGCCGCGAATATGGCCGGAAATGACGGAAACGGCGCCAAACTCCCCCATCGCGCGCGCGGTACACAGCACTACGCCGTAGATCAGCGCCCACTTCACATTCGGCAGCGTGATGTGCCAGAACATTTGCCAACCGTTCGCCCCCAGCAGACGCGCGGCTTCCTCTTCCTGCGAACCCTGTTCTTCCATCAGCGGAATCAGCTCACGGGCAACATAAGGCAGCGTGACGAAAATCGTCGCCAGCACGATACCCGGCACGGCGTAAACAATTTGCAGATCGTGTTCAAGCAAGAAGGGATAAATCTTGCTTTGCGCCCCAAACAGCAGCACATACACCAACCCCGCCACAACAGGGGAAACAGAAAATGGCAGATCGATCAGCGCCAGTAGGAAGCTCTTGCCACGAAATTCGAATTTCGTCACACACCACGCCGTCGCCAGCCCGAACACCACGTTTAATGGCACGGAAATGACAGTCGCAAGCAGCGTCAGCTTAAGTGCGGAGATCGCATCCGGTTCGGTAATTGCGTCCCAAAATGCATCGATACCCTTATCCAGCCCCTGAGTCACCACCATCATCAGCGGCAGTACCAGAATCAGAAAAAAGACGATCCACGCCAGTGAAACCAGAATGTAATAGGCTGCGGGCTGCTTTTTTCTTTTAGCCGCGCTGGCCTGAGCGGAAATAACCTGTTCCATGACGACCAGCCCTTACAGTTTCGGTTGAATGCGGCGCTGCAACACGTTAATCAGCAGCAGCATAATGAAAGAAACCAGCAGCATGAACACGCCGATCTCAGTGGCTCCTTTATAGTCATACTGATCGAGTTTGGAGACGATCAGCAGCGGCAGGATTTCAGTTTTAAACGGAATGTTCCCCGCGATAAACACCACGGAGCCATATTCCCCGACACCGCGGGCAAAAGCCAGCGCAAAGCCCGTCAGCCACGCCGGCAACAACGCAGGCAGCAAAACATGGCGAAAGACCTGTAGCGGACGCGCGCCCAGACAGGCGGCGGCCTCTTCGACTTCTTTAGGAATATCCGCGAGCACCGGTTGCAGCGTTCTGACCACAAAAGGCAGCGTAACGAACATAAGCGCCAGCGTGATGCCAATGCCGGTGTAGGCAATTTTGAACGGAAACAGCGAGCCAATCAGGCCATTCGGTGCATACAACGCCGTCAAGGCAATCCCCGCCACCGCCGTCGGCAGCGCGAAGGGCATGTCGATCATGGCATCGATCACTTTACGGCCGGGAAAGGTATAACGCACGAGCACCCAGGCCAGCAGCGTCCCGAGAATACCGTTAATAAAAGCCGCCGCCAGCGCCGTACCAAACGAAAGCCGCAGGGAGAAAAGCACCTGACGGCTGGTTATCAAATCCCAAAACTGACCGAACGTTAGTTGGCTGGCATATAAAAACATCCCCGCCAACGGAATAAGGACAATTAATCCTAAATAGCTCAGGCTAAACCCTAACGTTAGCCCGAAACCGGGAATCACTGAGGAAGAACGCTGTGACATACCGTGCCTTTAATTTTCATACTCACTACCCAGCCAACAACTGCTTGCCGACGCGCGCTACCTGACGGAAGGTTTCAGGCTGCTATCAGCTAATGCCGATCATTTAAGCATCAAGATACATTGGGGCGACCACAGGAGTGAGGCCTCCCTGCGGGAACCTCCCCCCTGTATTTCCCCTAATAACGGGCTTAAGTGACCAGTATTACGCTGTCGCCAGCCTTTTAACCTGAAAAAAGCCGCTAGGTGATAGCGGCCTTAATCCGTCAGACGTTAAAACTTACTTATTGATCTCTTTAAAGATTGCGTCGAACACGCCGCCATCGTTAAAGAATTTTTCCTGTGCCGCTTTCCAGCCGCCGAAGTCCTTATCGATTGTCACCAGATTCACTGGCGCAAACTGATCTTTAAACTCTTCGGCAATCTTGGCATTACGTGGGCGGTAGAAATTTTTACCAATGATGCGCTGTGCTTCATCGCTGTAGAGGTATTGCAGATAGGCTTCAGCCTGTTTCTGCGTTCCCTTGCGCTCAACGACCTTGTCGACAACGGCAATCGGCGGTTCAGCCAGAATCGACAGAGACGGTGTAACGATCTCCAGTTGATCGCCGCCCTGCTCTTGCAGAGACAGGTACGCTTCGTTTTCCCACGCCAGTAGCACATCGCCTAACTGACGCTGTACAAAACTAATGGTTGCCCCACGCGCCCCGGTATCCAGAACCGGCGCATGACGATACAGTTCAGTCACAAATTTCAGTGCGGTTTCATCATTGCCGCTCGGTTGCGCTTTCGCATAAGCCCAGGCCGCCAGGAAGTTCCAACGCGCGCCGCCAGAGGTTTTCGGGTTTGGCGTGATCACCTCAACGCCCGGCTTCACCAGATCGTTCCAGTCTTTAATTTGCTTTGGATTACCTTTGCGTACCAGAAAAACGATGGTGGAAGTGTAAGGGGTGCTGTTGTCAGGCAGACGCGCCTGCCACTTAGGATCGATCAGCTGTTGATTCAGATTTAATGCATCAATATCACCAGCCAGCGCCAGCGTCACCACGTCAGCCTGCAAGCCGTCAATCACTGAACGCGCCTGCTTTCCAGAGCCGCCGTGCGAGTTTTTGATAGTAATATCTTCACCAGTGGTCGCTTTCCAATGCTTAATAAATGCCGCATTGTATTGCTGATACAGTTCACGCGTCGGATCGTAAGACACGTTTAATAATTCAGTAGCCGCCGAGGCCACACCGGAAAACAACAGTGCTGCCGTAGCAACAGATAACCCCAGACGACGTATTGACATTCTTATCACTCCCTAATGCTCGAAAGTATCAGATAAAATCATGACGGATGTGACTGATTAATAAATTAAATAATTCGGTTTGCAGGACAAGACGTTATCGTTTTGCACCGCGAGCATGCAGCTTGAAATAGGATGGATATATCAGGCTGACAACATGGAAGTGACAATAGTGGATATAAGGAGGGGGCAAAAATATTGTTTCGCGATAATTTATGCTATCGCGTTATATTGTTAATGGTTATGTAATAGTTTTCAATCTAAGCAATTTTGTCGCCGTTGGCGTCGTTTGGCGAGGGAAGATGAGATAACCCCGATGCCTTGCGGCATCAGGTGATGTGCGGTGGAAAACCAGCTTGAGTCACGGTAGACGTAAGCGACGTTTCTTTCCGCCCTACTCTTCTTCATCGAGTTGCAAAGCCACGTACAGCAGCAAACGATCGTCGAAATTCCCCAGATCTAACCCCGTCAGTTCAGAGATACGGTTGAGACGATACTCCAGTGTATTACGGTGAATAAACAGCGCTTTCGCCGTCGCACCGGGCTGAACGTTATTACGGAACCAGGCCCCCAGCGTCCGACGCAACAAACCATTTCCGTCCATTGCTTTCAGCTTCGAGAGCGGCCGCACCAGCTCGTTTGCCTGCCAACCGCCACGCAGACTGTCCAACAAGACGGGCAACATCAGATCCTGATAGTAATAACAGCGCTGAGCGGGCATACGCTGCTTGCCCACGCTCATAGTCGTACGCGCCGTGCGATAAGAACGCGCAATACTGCCAGGGCCAGCAAAATAGTTCCCCAGCGCCAACCGTACCCGCAGCCGACTGCTTTCCGCCATGCGCGACATCAGCGTATCCACCCGACGCCGGTGATCTTCTGCATCCCAGCGCCCGTGGCTGTTCAACGCCGGTTTTAACACCACCATTTCCGTCAGCGAAACGATAGCGATCAGGTTGTCACGTTCCGGCGTGGTCAGCAACGTCTGCAACTGCTGTAGTTCCGCCATGGCCGAATCCACCCCAAGCTGCCCGCTGTCCACTTCAATCACCGCCGCGACGCGGGGCTTATTCAGATCAATGCCCAAGCGCTGCGCCCACTCCATGAGGGCGGGAGAAAGATCGTCGGTGCGAATCAGGTTCAGTACCAGCTCTTCGCGCAGGCGACTATCCTGCGCCAGCATATGCAACAGCCTCGCCTGTTCCAGCATCATTTCCGCCGTCATGCAGACCAGTTCGCCGTATTGCCGTAGCTGACTGGGGTTACCCGTCAGGCCGATAACGCCAACGATTTCACCGTCGATGCGCAAGGGTAAATTGATGCCCGGACGAACGCCGTGCAGATGGCGCGCCACGGCATCATCAATATCGACAACCCGTCCTTGCGAGAGCGCCAACAGCGCCCCTTCGTGTAACTCCCCCAAACGTTCCTGATCGCCACTGCCGATAATCTTACCGCGAGCATCCATCACGTTGATATTGCTATCAATGATCTGCATAGTTCGCGCGACAATATCCTGTGCCATCTTGGCATTGAGATGATACGACGCCATTTTTACCTCTGAGAGGAACATTGACAATTGCACCAGCATACCGCCACACAGTGCGCCACACATTGTGCAAATTAACAAAGAAACGGGAATTAGATTAAATCTGTGGAAGAACTCACAAAAGCACGTTCATGAAAAAGCGAGAAATGGTTGGGCACCTAAGTGCCCAACCAATCAATCAACGTAACAAATTGTCTTGAAAGGTAATTATCAGCCTACATGCTGAACGGTTCGGTTATTGGGCCAGCAGATAAATCGTGCTGTCACCACGACGCACATTCAGCGCCAAGACTGCCGGTTTGCTGTCCAGAATTTTACGCAACTCGCCAATATTCTGAACCGCCTGCTGGTTAACACCGAGAATAATGTCGTCTTTCTTCAGACCAATTTTTGCTGCGGCGGAACCAGGTTTGACGTTATCCACCTTGACGCCTTTTTCGCCGTCCACCTGCGTGTTACTCAGCTCGGCGCCTTCAATACCAGAGTAGAGATTGCCAGAAGCCACCTGAGCCTGATTGCTCTGTTGCAGCGTTACACTGACCGTCAGCGGTTTGCCCTCGCGCAACAGCCCCAGTGCTACTTTGCTGCCCACCGGTAGCGATCCGACCTGAGCCCGAAGTGCGGAAAAACTACTAATCGCTTTACCATTCAGCATCACGATCACATCGCCCGCCTTGATGCCCGCTTCATCGGCTGCCGATTTCGGTCTAACCTGACTCACAAACGCGCCACGCTGGGCATCCACCTTCATCGCCTGCGCCAGTTCAGAATTCAGCTCCGTTCCGGTAATGCCCAGCTCGCCGCGTTTCACTTCGCCAAATTCGACAATCTGTGCCACGACGCTTTTCACCATATTGCTGGGGATAGCGAAACCAATCCCGATATTACCGCCATCTGGGGCAAGAATCGCAGTATTCAGACCAACCAGTTCTCCATGCAGATTCACCAGTGCCCCACCGGAATTCCCCCGATTGATCGCCGCATCGGTCTGAATAAAGTTCTCGTAGTTTTCAATATTCAACCCACTGCGTCCCAGTGCGGACACAATGCCCGAGGTCGCCGTTTCGCCCAGACCATACGGGTTACCAATCGCCACCGTATAGTCACCGACCCGCAACTGGTCAGAATCCGCGACCTTGATTGCCGTCAGATTTTTGAAATCTTTCAACTGCACCAGTGCGATATCTGAACGCGGATCTTTACCTAACATCTTGGCGTCATACTTGCGGCCATCGCTGAGTCGAATCTGAATCTTGTCGGCGTTCTCCACCACGTGGCTGTTGGTCACCACATAGCCTTTCTCTGCATTAATCACGACACCTGCACCCAGCGCCTGAAAATTTTCTTGCTGCGGCGCGTCGCCGTCATCGTCGCCTTCTCCCTGACACACCGGCGATGACTGGAACGGCGATCCTTCCTGACAGAAAGGCGAGTTTTCACCAAAAAATGGCTGAAGTTGCGGTGGGATACCTTCTTTTCCCGCATTGGTGGTATGCCCTTCCACATAGATGCTCACCACGGAAGGCATGACCTTTTCCAGCATTGGGGCCAGGCTAGGAAGTTGACCCGATGACGCGGCAGACGCCGCTGACTCAGTTGCATTCGCCGTGGTAGAGCCCATTGCCATCGCCAGACTTAACGCCAGCGCACTCAGAACCAGTGATTTTCTTTTCATAGGAATCTATCTCATAGTAACCAACACGCAAGTCTTACGGCCCGTGTACCCGACACCGGGTACACTTAGTGGTCGTGCTGTATGAGATAAATATGAACCAACAATGTTCCTAAGGGGAAGATCGTGAAGCGTAAGGAAATATTGAACGGCTTTACAAAACTCGCGATTTCCATTGCCGTCTGTTCGTCGTTAATCTGCCGCCATCAGCTTGCGGTATTCGTCGTAGGCGTATAAATCCGTCATGCCGCTGATGTAATCCTGAATCAGACGCGCTCGATAATAGTATTCACAGACGATTCGCTCGCTTTCGGGTAATCCTTCCAACTCAGTAACTGCTTCACAATAGGCTAAGCAATACTTCCTGGATAACTTGTGATAAAGCCGCGTTTCAATCGGATAGCGTCTGTGTGTATCTTCGCGAACAAGCTGGCTGAAATCCTGATAGGGCATTTCGAGCAGCGGGCTATAAATATCCAGCAGACCTCGAATCACACGATCCCCCTGTAACTCCAGTTGCTCAACTTCATGATGATTAAAAACGTGTTTTAAGGCGACGCGTTTGAAAATCCCTAGCAGGCGATTCTGTGGACTATCGTCTTCAAGCAACGCCTGATTGAACGATCCGGCATAGACCTCCGGCAGATTGTCAATAAAACGCAGCGCGGCATGCGGCACCATCTGCCCCACGGTATAAACGCGGAGATTCATGAAGAACTGATCGTCGTGGCTACGCCATTGAAAGCGCTCACGCTCTTTGTAGGCCCGTTCAATCGTTTTCGCGAAGATGTCTTTCTCTGCCCCTTCGCCCCAATTCTCACGCAGACGATCGTAAAGTTCTTCGATCGTGAGAATCTCTTTCTCGACGGCATCTTCCAGATCCGCGATGCAGTAGGAGACATCATCCGCCGCTTCCATAATGTAGCTCAGCGGATGGCGATGAAACTCCCCCATATCGAGCTCTTCACGCAGTCTGGCGACAAACGCTTCTTCTGCCAGATAGTAGCCGGGCTTCTTCATCAAATAATGGTAATCCGCCGGCAGCTCGCCGTGCCAATACGCTGGGCGAGTATATTTCAGGATACAAGCTACCTGTCCGTAGGTCAGATTGAGCTTCAGCAACGTATGCACTAGACGAATCGCCTGCGCGTTACCTTCAAAGTGGCTCAGATCCTGCCGAATCTGCCCACGCAATTCGTCCAACCCGTCCCGCTGCATCCGCAGCACAGGGACGTTACAGTTATCGACACGTTCCGAGGGCTCACTGTCCAGATAATGGCTATCCAACAATGTTCTGAACCATTGGTTAATCGCGGATTCGCCAAAATGCCCAAACGGCGGATTGCCGATGTCATGCATCAGGCACGCCATTTCGACCATGCTTTCAAACGGCGTTTGTCTGTCGTCCAGACCCAGCGATGCCAGCCGTCCATCCGTTTGCAGGCGGTGCAAAATCTCTTTGGCGATATAGCGCCCCACCTGCTGAACTTCCATCGAATGGGTCAGGCGGGAACGGACGGCCGCATTGCGTTCCAAGGGGAAGACCTGCGTTTTTTGCTGTAACCGGCGGATGGCGGCGGAGTTAATAATACGACCACGATCGCTCTCAAATTGGCGCACAATCGCATAAGCATCATCAGCCGTTTTAGGCCGACTGAAATGTCGCTGAAAGCTCATTTTTTTGGCGAAATTGATATCAGACATACGGTTCTCCATGTCATCCCGCTACAGCACAATGATGGACACTCCATCTCATCCTGCTAGCCATGATAGACTAACGTCCGCGATATACACCTTCCATTTATAACAGAATTTGCGGGGAACCTTATGAAAGTCGGTATTATCGGCGCGATGGAACAAGAAGTAACGCTGCTGCGCGATCGGATTGAAAACCGTCAAACCTTCCAGCGCGCGGGTTGCGAAATTTACACTGGACACATCAACAGCGTGGATGTCGCGCTGCTGAAATCCGGTATCGGCAAAGTTTCCGCCGCGCTGGGCACCACGCTGCTACTGGAGCACAGCAAGCCGGACGTCGTGATTAACACTGGTTCCGCTGGCGGATTGGCGCCCACCTTGAACGTGGGTGATATCGTGGTGTCTGATGAAGTACGTTACCACGATGCCGACGTCACGGCCTTTGGCTATGAGCCCGGCCAGATGGCGGGCTGCCCTGCCGCTTTCCTCGCCGATGAAAAACTCATCGCGCTGGCACAGGAAACCATTGCCGACTTACAACTGAACGCCGTGCGCGGTCTGGTTGTCAGCGGTGATGCCTTCATTAACGGCGCAGAACCATTAGCCCGTATCCGCACGACCTTCCCGAACGCCATTGCCGTGGAAATGGAAGCGACGGCAATCGCGCATGTCTGCCACCAGTTCACCGTCCCGTTTGTGGTGGTGCGTGCAATCTCAGATGTAGCCGATAAAGCATCACACCTGAGTTTCGATGAATTCCTGAACGTTGCCGCACAGCAATCCACGCGGATGGTGGAAGCGATTCTGGCCAAACTGGCCGCACGCTAATCGTGACACTCAGGTTCTTCTGCTGGCTGACCGGGCTACTGCTCTGTACCGCCGCTTATGCCATTCCGCAGCGCGTCATTAGTCTCGCACCACACGCGACGGAAATGGCCTATGCGGCAGGCATGGGAGAACAGCTGATTGCGGTCAGCGCCTGGTCAGATTACCCGCCAGAAGCAAAGAAACTGGAGCAGGTCGCTTCCTGGCAGGGAATCAATCTGGAGCGGATCCTCGCCCTTAAGCCCGATCTGATTCTGGCTTGGCGCGAGGGTAACGCACAGCGACCGCTGGAGCAGCTTGCCAACTTCTCGATACCCATCATTTATCTGGATGCGAAAACGCTGAAAGATATCCCATCATCATTGCGACAACTGGCAGTATACAGCCGCCATCCTGAGCAAGCCGAACGGGCCGCGACAGATTTTCAGCAGCAAATAAGTCGTCTCCAGCATGCTGGCAAGAGGCAGAAGGTAACGCCACTACGGGTGTTCATTCAATTCGGCACTCAGCCGCTGTTTACCTCTTCGCAAACGACGCTGCAAAGCCAGATCGTTTCACTGTGTGGCGCAGAAAATATCTTTAGCGATAGCCCCGTGCCCTGGCCGCAAGTAAGCCGAGAACAGGTATTAAGGCGGCAGCCACAGGCCATAATTATTTCAGGAGCGCCAGATAACGTATCCAGCGTGCAGGCGTTTTGGCAACCGCAGCTAGCCGTGCCAGTGGTGACCGTTAATGAAGACTGGTTTAGCCGCAGTGGCCCACGTTTGTTACTGGCAGCACAGCAAATTTGTTCTCAATTAGAGGAATTACGATCCACATCTTCGTCAACGAAGTGATTGTTAATTAACACTGTGAAATCATTCAGATAACAATAGATTCATTAATATACAAGTTGTAACACTAGTAGACTTTTATTTCGCCAATACCTGCCGATAATCTGAGCGTGACGGTGGAATCATAGACACCAATAAAAGGTGTTGCTACCGCTCGGCAATAAAGCCAAAGCAGTACGAAATGAGAACATTTTTGAACCGATATCGGTTCCTTTAACACCAGGTAAAATAAACATGAAAAGTGCGTTGCTTTGCGCAAGCCTGCTGATCGCAGCTTGTGGGACTGCGTATGCAGGAAGTAGCGGCGGGCAAATTAATGCCCAATTGACGATATTGCCGTCGTGTGGCGTAACACCACAATCCGGTCAATATCAAATGACATGTAACGTAGCCTCTGTACCTCAACCTAACATTACTGAGTCACGTATTCTGGTCGATCAGGCAAAATATTCTACCGCTGCGGCAAAAACGACGCAGGGTACGGAAACGCGTTTGATTACAGTCGAATGGTAATCACAGTAAAAACACGAAGCGTATTCTTTTAATTAACGCTTATTGTGGCAGGTTACTTGCTCACTATGCCCTAAATAATTCGAGTTGCATGAAGGCGGCAACTGAGCGACAAATTCGTCGGGAACGAATTTGACCAGCCAACGGCTGGCCTTCGGTGAGAGACAGGATGTCTCTCATTTCATTCCCAGTCACTTGCCTGAGTAAGGACAAATTGGCTAAGCCCATTTGAACGCCGTTTATGGCGGCCCTTCAGGGCGAGGCTCAGAGATGAGCCGGGTATTGCCAACGCACAAGCAGCTTGAAGTATGACGGGCATATAAAAAAACCGTGTCTTGTTATCAGGACACGGTTTTTATTTTTTAGTTGGTCAATAACCGCAACGCAGGATTAAATGCTGAAAGAGGAACCACAACCACAGGTGGATTTCGCATTCGGATTCGTCACGACAAAGCGAGAACCTTCCAGCCCTTCGGTATAATCCACCGCACCGCCAACCAGATATTGCAGGCTCATTGGGTCAACCACCAGCGACACCCCTTGTTTCTCAATGGTCATATCGCCGTCGTTGATTTGATCATCAAAGGTAAAACCGTACTGGAAACCGCTACAGCCGCCACCCGTGATGTACACACGCAGTTTCAGCTCTGGGTTTTCTTCATCAGCAATCAGGTTTTTCACCTTGGTTGCCGCTGCATCGGTAAATTGCAGAGGCAATGCTGCTATATCGTCGCTCATATTTTTACTCCCAACTCAGGGCTTATCAGGTGATAAACCCACATTCATACGCTTATTATCCGGCAGGATGAGAAAACGTTCAAGATTTGACAGTGGTTGTTGAATTCATCGCCGCCTCAGCCTGTAACTGGCGCTGTAACGTTCTGGCTAAAATGGACGAATACAACGGCTTGCCCCCCAAGAACTGAGCTAACAGCGTTGCCCCCAGACAGGTCACTATCATCGGTAAAATCAGTTGATAATTATCCGTCATTTCCAGCACCAGCACGATCCCAGTCAATGGCGCACGTACGGAGGCCGCGAACAGCACCCCCATTCCCGCAATCGCAAAGGTACTCGCATCAATCGCATAATCAGGAAACAGCAACGCTGACGTCATACCGAATGCCGCCCCTAATAGCGTTCCCAATGCTAACATGGGGGCAAAGATGCCGCCGGGAGCTCCGGAGCAAAAACACAGTAATGTCATCAGCACACGTACAGCAAAAATAACGAGCAGCATGCCAATGCTATAATGCGCGGCCGCCGCAGAAGGAATTAACGCAAAACCACCGCCGGTTGCCTCATTGAATACCAGAGACAGTACGCCATAGACGCCGCCAGCCAGCGCGCCAACCAGTAAAAATCGAGATAAATGCTGACCGTGAAAGCGTAAAAAAACAGCCTGAGCCCGCAGCACGAGTTGGTTAAAGACCACGCCGACCACACCAAAGATCATGCCGAGCAGCAAATAGAGCCACAGCGTATTCAGCGGCGCAGAAGCAAGCTGCCCAACATCGATCACCGCCCGCTCGCCGTTAAACACGCGGAAGACAATGCTCGACATAATCACACCGATAAAGACAGCTTTGATCGAGATGGGGTTATAACGAAACTGAGGACGCATTTCCTCAATAATAAAAAGAATGCCCGCCAGAGGCGCATTAAACGCGGCGGATAACCCCGCCTCCGCTCCTGTGGCCAAAAGCGTATGCCGCCCTTCCTGTCGTTTTCGGAGAAATAAATCGGCAATCATTCCCCCAACATTACCGCCGAGCTGAACCGTTGGCCCCTCTCTGCCCAGCACCATGCCCGAGCCGAGCGTTCCAATGCCGCCAAAGAATTTTACCGGAATCACGCGCCACCATCGCACAGGACGCAGCTCTTCAAGCGCCCCTTCAATTTCAGGAATCCCCGAACCGCCTGCTTCCGGCGCAAAGTAACGCACCAGAAAGTAACCGAATAGCGCCAACAGCGCTGAAATCCCAAACGCCAGCACCCAGATAAAACTTCGGTCCGAGAATTCAGCAAGCGCAGTCATACGGAGCGTCATAACCCCATTAACTGCTTTTTCAAACGCGACCCCGAGTAATCCCACCAGAGAACCGACAGCGGCAGCTAGCAGTAAAATCAATACGGGCGTTTTATCCTGCCGCATAAACTGTTTTATTGCGGCTTTGCGCGTTGCAGAGAAAGAAGACGGGGAAGCGGTAGATAATTTAACCACAGGTCGTACTGCCACATCAGAATGAGAGAGAAGTAAATCTTACTCCTTTTCAGGTCATGGTGCCCATGATCGCCCAGAGTAAGACAAAGAAAGTTCGGTGGTATTCGCACAGTGATTTCATAACGACGGTCAGTTCATTAGAATACCCCTACATTTTACGACCAAGACCAGTCAGGACTGCGTAATGAACAAATCTGAAAGCCTGTATGCTGCTGCACAGCAACTTATTCCCGGCGGAGTGAATTCACCCGTTCGTGCTTTTAACGGCGTCGGCGGTACCCCGCTGTTCATCGAACGAGCTGATGGCGCTTATCTCTACGATGCTGACGAGCAGGCGTACATTGATTACGTGGGATCATGGGGCCCGATGGTGCTGGGGCACAATCACCCAGCGATTCGTGATGCGGTGATCGCCGCCGCAGAACGCGGCTTGAGCTTTGGCGCCCCGACAGAGATGGAAGTGCAAATGGCGCGTCTGGTGACCTCGTTGGTACCCAGTATGGATATGGTACGAATGGTCAACTCCGGTACGGAAGCCACCATGAGCGCAATCCGTCTGGCACGGGGTTACACTGGCCGCGATAAGATCATCAAATTTGAAGGCTGTTACCACGGTCACGCCGACTGCCTGCTGGTGAAAGCCGGTTCCGGCGCGCTGACGCTGGGCCAGCCGAACTCTCCCGGCGTTCCGGCTGATTTCGCCCGTCATACGCTGACCTGCGTCTATAACGATCTGTCACCTGTACGCGCCGCATTTGAACAATATCCCGACGACATCGCTGCGATCATTGTCGAACCCGTCGCCGGTAATATGAACTGCGTCCCGCCGCTGCCTAATTTCCTTCCCGGCCTGCGCGCCCTGTGCGACGAGTTTGGCGCCTTGTTCATCATCGATGAAGTGATGACCGGCTTCCGTGTCGCGCTGGCAGGTGCACAGTCGCACTACGGCGTGGTACCGGATCTGACCTGTCTGGGAAAAATCATCGGCGGCGGTATGCCGGTCGGCGCATTTGGCGGCAAGCGTGAAATCATGCAGGCGCTGGCACCAACTGGCCCGGTTTATCAGGCAGGAACGCTGTCCGGCAACCCCATCGCGATGGCCGCAGGCTTTGCCTGTTTGACAGAAGTCGCAAAACCCGGCGTACATGAAAAGCTGACCGCATTGACCAATCAACTGGCTGAAGGTTTGCTAGCCGCCGCAAAAGCCGAAAATATTCCGCTGGTCGTGAATCAGGCGGGCGGGATGTTCGGCCTGTTCTTTACCGATGCCGAGAGCGTCACCTGCTATCAGGATGTGATGAAGTGCGACGTCGAGCGCTTTAAATTGTTCTTCCACATGATGCTGGAAGAAGGGATTTATCTCGCGCCGTCCGCATTTGAAGCAGGCTTTATGTCAGTGGCACATACGCCGCAGGATATTGACCGCACGATCGAAGCCGCACAGCTCTGCTTCTCTCGTCTGTAAAAACCGGCCTAATACACGATGGCTTCTATCAATTGATATTTTCAGGGACGAAATGGCACGCCATAAGCTATGTTCCTATAAGACTAGGTTGTGCTACCCGGTCCGATACCGCTCATTTCACACGCCAGCGCCCCCGCGCGCTTAAGCGCATACGTGTAGCGTTCATCAAACGGGTAGCAGCACGATAGCCGCAGCGCATGCTTACAGCGTCCACTCAAGGTATAAAGCTCGCCGGGCGTGACGCAAATTCGCTCTTGCAGCAGGCGATGGAATAACTCAACCCCATCCACATTACCCGGTAATTCCAGCCAAAAGACGAAGCCGCCCTGCGGCTGCGTTGCCCGTGTCCCCTGCGGAAAATGCCGGGCAATCAGCCCACGCGCTTCATCCATCTGCGCGGCATAGCGACGACGCAACGTACGCAGATGGTGATCGTAACCGCCGGATTCCAGAAATTGCGCCAGCGTTTCCGATAGCAGCGCCGACTCCGCCATTGACGATACCGCTTTCAGGCGCGCGACGTTGGCACGGAAACGGCCCGACGCCATCCAGCCGATGCGAAAATCGGGCGCCAGCGTTTTCGTGAAGCTGGAGCAGTAAATTACCCAGCCTTCGCGATCAAAGGCTTTCACCGTCGGCGACAGCGGCCAGGTAAATTGAAGTTCGCTGTATAACCCATCCTCGATAAGCGGCACCTGATAATCGTTCACCAGCTTTGCCAGCCGCTTTTTATCCGCCAGCGTCATGCTGCACCCTAACGGATTCTGCGCGTTCGGCATGGCGATAATCGCCTGTAGCCGTCCCTCTGATAGCAACAACTCCAACGCATCCAGCGCGAGGCCACGTTGCGGATCGGTGAGAATTTCCACCGTTTTCAATCCCAGACTGGCTAGCAGAGGGAAGAGATAAAAATAGGTTGGCGTTTCCAGCCCGACACAGTCACCCGGCTGCGTGACGGTACGCAACGCCAGTTGTAGCGCCTCTATGCAACCGTGAGTAATCGTGATGTCATCAAGGGTTAATGTCATGCCGAGATCCATCGCACGCCGCGCCACTTCGCGCCGCAGCCGCTCGCTGCCGGGCGGTAGCGCATAGCGGCCAATCAGGTCAGGCTGTCGCCGCAGCAAGGAAGCAGTAATCCGGCTGATCTTTTCGGTAGGGTAGAAATCGGCATGCTGCGGGCACGCCAGAGAAATGTTGGTGTAATCCGGGTGCGTCTGAGCAGCAAACACCGTATCAATCAGGTCCAGTTTCTCACTGCCCGGCACAATCACCTGCGCACGGTGAGGCTTACTTTCCGTTAGCGACGGCAGACGCCCTCGCACAAAATAG
Organism: Pectobacterium artocarpous; assembly: GCF_046159765.1. NCBI lineage: Bacteria > Pseudomonadati > Pseudomonadota > Gammaproteobacteria > Enterobacterales > Pectobacteriaceae > Pectobacterium > Pectobacterium artocarpous. The sequence continues at coordinate 37,385 of NZ_JBJXVK010000024.1, read as the reverse complement.
CCAGACTGCGGCCGAGCTTCGATTAACCCGCGATCTTCGAGAACACGCCAGGCATTCAACACCGTGTTCACGCTCACCTGATGCGATCCGGCGACGCGACGAATAGAGGGTAAGCGACTTCCCGGCGCTAGCGTCCCTTGATGAATGGCGGTGGCGAAGGTTTCCGCGAGCTGTTGGTAAAGCGTACTTTCTTGTGAGTCGATAATGGACACAGTTCCCCCGCTAGCCGACGAGTACAGTTAACGATTAATGCATTCTGTACCCATCACAATAATCGTTTTGTGTATCTGTAACCATTTATTTTTTCTGCCTACCATAGTGTTCTTCCCCCTCATCAGGATAACACCATGCTCGACCCTTCTTTTTTCAGCTACGTCACGGTGATGTCAATCACGCCGGGCCCTAATAACCTGCTGCTGGCAACGTCAGGCGTCAATTTTGGTCTGCGCCGCACACTACCTATGCTAATGGGAATTTTCCTGGGCTGTGGGATACAAACGGGGCTGATGGGCGTGGCATTAGATCTTTTATTGAACTGGATAAGCATGATTCGCCTCCCGCTTACCGTGTTGGGGTGCCTCTATCTGCTGTGGCTGTCGTGGAAAATCGTGCGTTCATCGGCACCAGAACTACAGGGGCGAGAACAACCAATGACCGTGCTGCAAGCCGCATTATTTCAGGCGGTAAATCCGAAAGCCTGGCTGATGTCCAGCAACGTAGCACTGCTCTATACCGCCAGCAACGGCGTCTTCACCATTATGCTTGGCTTTATGGCGTTGAATCTACCTTGCATTTTAGCCTGGGCGCTACTTGGCGATCGCATCGGTAGACATCTTCAGGAACCGTGGAAACTGAAAGCCTTCAACGGCGTCATGGCACTTTCTCTGGTACTCACCACGTTATGGATGCTGGCTGAAGCCATCAAGCTCTCCAGCTAATCACACACCTGCAGCGGGTTTCCCTTCCCGCCGACGCTCGCGTTATTTCACCTGCTTACGTAGCAGATAAACAAAATAAGGCGCGCCGATAAACGTCGCCAGTAACCCAGCCGGAACCTGTGCTGGGAAGAGGATCATGCGGCCAAACCAGTCAGCAATAACCATCAGCGCGCCGCCAATCAATGCCGAACTGGCGATTTGCGGCAACACGCGGTTAAAGCCCAGCATTCGTGCCATATGCGGTGCCATTAGGCCGACAAAACTCATGGGCCCGACCATCAGGGTTGCCATCGCGGTCAGCACCGATGCCAGCAGCAACACCAGCAGACGAACTGGAGTGACGGCCACGCCGAGCGTTCTAGCCGTTGTCGTACCCAGTGGCAGGATACGCAGCCAGCGCTGGCACAGCGGGACAATCAACAGCAGGAAAATGGCAATTACCGCCGTGCGTATCGCGTCTGCCGGTTCGACCGCGTAAGTTGAGCCTGACAGCCAGGTCAGCACCGTCCCCATGCGTGGATCGCCACTGGCCAGCAACAGTGCAATACCCGTGGAGAATGCCATACTCAGCGCAATACCCGCCAGCAGCATACGCTGTGTGGAGAAACCACCGCGTCCGGCGATAATCACCATCACCAGCAGCGTCAATGCCGCACCCGCGCTACCGGCAGGAAGTAGCCACACGAACGCATTACCGGGAACGAAGAACAGCAAAATAATGACGCCAAACGACGCGCCGGAACTTATCCCCAGCACTTCCGGGCTACCCATCGGGTTACCCGTCAGTTTCTGGATTAGCGTTCCCGCCACCGCCAGCATCACACCGGCCGTTAACGCCGCCAGAACCCGAGGCCAGCGCCACGAAAGCAGTTGCGCGAACACATCGCCACCGCCCCACTGCCAACCTTCGGCATCCTTCCCTAGCACCAGAGCCGCAAGCACCACCATGCCCAACAGCCCAAGACCGAGTACCAGCCATATTCCCCACAGACGGCGTTCAGTCGTTGGCGTGCTGTTACTGTCGATCATTGCGGGCTGGCCGCTATTGCGCAGGTGCGGCAGCAGCCACAGTAGCAGCGGCGCACCAATCAGCGCCGTCGCGGCACCCGTTGGAACCTCAAGCCATACACGGCTCAGCCAGATAACCCCTTGATCGGCGACGCCAAGCAGCAGCGCCCCCAACAGCGGCGCGAGCAAAAGGCGGTGAAGCAAGCGCCGTGCGCCCAGCATTTTCGCCAGCAGCGGTGCAAACAGGCCGATAAAACCAATAATGCCCGCAGCATTCACCAACTGGGCACACAGGAAAATCCCCAGTCCTAACGCACTCAAACGCGCCAACGACAACCCAAGCCCCAGATTACGCGCGACGCCATCATCCAACCCCAGCAGCGTTAACGGACGAATCAGAATCAGCGCCAGACAGAAACACACCAGAAGACGTGGGAGAACAAACTGCACATTGCTCCAGTCCTGCTGATTCAGCACACCACTGCTCCATAGGAACAAGCCCTGAAGCTGCTCATGATGGAAGAGCACCAGCAGTTGATTGACCGCGCTACAGTAGAAATTCAGTACCAGACCCGCCAGTATCAACGTTACCGGCGATAAACGCTTGCCCCAGGCAACGCCAAAGACCAAGACACCAACCACCAGCGCGCCGATCATCGCCGCAGCCTGCTGGAGCCATGCGTCGCCGGGTAGCGACCACAACGTTACCACCGTGATCCCGAGCTGCGCGCCCGTGGCGATCCCCAATGTTGACGGTTCGGCCAGCGGATTGCGTAAGACCTGCTGAAACAGTACGCCGCATAACCCTAACCCCGCGCCTATCAGCAGCGCCAGCACCATGCGAGGCAACAGGCTGTAGTAAAACAGAAGCGGCTGCATCGTGTTCGAGACCGGTTGGGTCAGCGCGTCAACCCACTGTGATACTGGTAATTGCTGCTGCAAATTGTAGCTGCCCATCCCCAGCATCACGATCAGTAGAAAACCCATCACGACCACCGGCAGCACCAGCGGATGACCCACGCGTTGATGCGCGGGCGAGGCACCGACAGACAGAGGATTAGCCATGATTTCTCGCCTCCAAAGCCTGATTCAATACGCGGCAGAAGCGCATCGCCGAGAGCGTTCCACCATACAGCCAGACGGCCGGCACGCGCTGCACACGCTGTTGACGCACAAACGGCATGGCCTGCCAGATCGGATTGTTATCCAGTCGATCGAGCGCGGCACTATCGCCGTGTTCGAAACAGAGCACATTGGCATTGCCGATCTCTGCCAGACGCTCAATGCCCACAATCGTACTGCCCCAGAAGCTGGTTTCACTACGCCAGGCATTCTCTATTCCGATGTGATCCATCACTTCCTGAAACAGACTGTTCTTGCCAATCACCAGCACATGGCGATGGTCGACCAGCGTGATCAGCAGCAGAGGTCGCTGGGTATACGGCTGAAGGGTGATTTTTTCCTGCTGGAGAAACTGCGCCAGTTCCGTCAGATGTCGCTCCCCGGCAGCTTTCAAATTTAACGCATCAGCCAATTTCATGACCGAGGCCCGTGCCGACGTCAGCGGTTTCCCCTGTTCGCTGCTGAAACCAAAGCCCAGCATCGGCGAAATTCGGGACATTTTCGCAACCGAAGGACCATACCCTTCAGAATAGAGAATCATGGACGGACGAATCTGCGTCAGCAATTCCAGATTAGGCTCAGTACGCAGCCCCACATCGATCACCGATTCAGGTAGCGCAGGCTCTTTCACCCACAGGTTGTAGTTATGCTTATCCGCGATCCCTAAGGGCGTGACGCCCAACGCCAGCAACAACTCAACAGGCAGCCATTCCAGCGCCACAATACGTTGCAAATCAGGGAAGTTGGCAGACGCCCCTCTGCTCGCCGCCGAATAAGCCAACGGCGACAGCAGCAACGCCGTCAGCAAACGGCGACGTAGCGGATCGGGAGAATGCGGGGAAGAAAAAAATTCAGGCATCATGAGCAGGTACACCGAGTTAACAAACGAAGCTGACCGGTGCACCACCAGCCGGATGAGGCAAAATGCCCATGGGAATACCGTAGATGTTTTCCAGTACGTCCCCTTGCATCAGCGCGACAGGCTCACCCTGCGCAATCATTTTGCCGCCTCGCAGTGCCACCAGATGATCGCAGTAGCGAGCAGCCATGTTGATGTCATGCAATACCGCAATGACAGTGATGCTCCGCTCGCGGCTCATACGCTGGATCAGTGCCAGCACCTCTACCTGATGCGCAATATCCAGCGCGGAGGTTGGTTCATCCAGTAACAGACAGCGGCTATCCTGCGCGACAGTCATCGCCAGCCAGGCTCGCTGCCGTTCACCGCCAGACAAGCTATCCACCAAACGGTTAGCAAATGGCGTCAACCCGACCAGCGTGATGGCTTCTTCGACCTTTTCCCGATCGGCACTGCCGAAACGGCCTAATGCGCCATGCCATGGGTAGCGACCCAAGGCAACCAGCTCACGCACGGTCATCCCTTCGGCGGCGGGAAGCTGTTGCGGCAAATAGGCAACCTGACGGGCGAACAATTTGCTGTCCCAGCTTTCGGTCGCCTGTTCCCCCAACAATGCGGTTCCGCTGCTGGCAGCCTGATGACGACCCAGAATTTTCAGTAAGGTCGATTTGCCGGAACCGTTGTGCCCGATCAGACCGCACACTTTTCCGACGGGGAACGTAATAGAAAGTGGGTGTAGCAGCGTGCGCCCGGCAACGGAAAAACTCACGTCGTCCAGTCTGAAGGTGGTATCAGGCAGTACAGTTTGATTTTGCATAGCGTTTTTGATTTTTAAGGCCACCGAAGGAAGGAGCTGAGCAGCGATCACAATGCCCGTAACTATCGATTTCACCCTGTAATAATCGGGCTAAAAGAGAACGATAATGATTACGATAAAGGCAGCATGATAGGCGCAACAGAATGCCAATCGCAAGACTTTTACCTGCCAGCACAGAGTGATCCGGCGTAAAAAATTATGCTGAGGAGATAGCGGGCTTAGGATGAGCCGCATGGATGCGGCGAAAGCTTGCGCCACGTCGGACAAAAACGTCAGAGACGTTTTTGAACAGCACTTGTGCTGGCCCGAAGGGCGAGCCCCATTTATGGGGTGAGTAAACGTGTCGCAAGCGGTCCGTTAAGCCTGATACCGACGAAGGAACCGCGTCAGCGGCATAATTTCCGCCAAAAGCCTAGGGGTCACGGGGCGAGCGGCGCTTGAACCGCCCCGTGTCGGGCGCGTGCTACGAAATAGCATGGAATAATCGTATTGTAAGCGCACGAAACCGTCTCTCAGTCTGCATAAAAATCTGTCCAAGAGACAGTAACTCCCTGGAGCCGTGAGAGCTTATTGACCAAACATTTGTTTGATCCAGTCAGCAACGCCATCGCCGTTCTGCTGATCCTGCTGCGCGGAAGGCTGCGGCTGGCTGGCCTGACACAGCGCCTGCGGGTTATCCGTCCAGACTGGCAATACCCGTCCGGCACTGCTGCCGTTGCAGACAACGTTACCGCTGGCATCCGCTGTCATGGTCGTAATGCCTTCCGGCGGCGTCAGCATCAGCGGCAGCGGCGTTTGATTTTCCAGATAGCGACGATAAATCGTCAGCGCACCGTTCGCCCCGGTCAGCTTGGCCGGACCGTTGTTATCGCGCCCTACCCAGCTAATCGCCACTTCTTTACCGTCGATCCCGGCAAACCAGCTGTCGCGCAAATCGTTAGTCGTACCCGTTTTAGCTGCCAGATGATAATTCGGGAATTTCACCGCCAGCGAACGCGACGTACCGCGTTCAACAACCTGCTGCATGCCATATAGCGTCAGGTAGGCCGCCTGTGCAGGAACCGCACGTTCAGCCTGCGGGAAGCTCTGGTACAGTACCGTACCATCTTCCGCAATCACCGAACGCAGTGAGGAGAGCGGTGCACGGTTACCGCCACTGGCGATCGTCTGGTATTCCTGCGCCACTTCCATCGGCGTCAGACTGATCGCACCCAGCAGCATAGCCGGTACAGGTTGAATTACGCTTTCAGGAATGCCCAAACGCTTCAACGTTTCCGTGATCTGATTCAGCCCCACGGCCATCCCCAGATTGACGGTCGGGACGTTCAGCGAGTTCGCCAGCGCATCGACCAGCATGACGCGGCCACGGAACTCACGATCGTAGTTCTTCGGCTGCCATAGCTGTCCGTTAGGCTGTTTGATCGACAGCGGCTCATCCGCCAGCAGGGTATTCAGACGATAGGTATCCGGCTGACTCAGCGCGGTCAGGTACGTCGGCGGCTTCGCCAGCGACCCGACAGGACGACGCGCCTGTAGCGCACGGTTAAACCCAGCATACTGCGTTTGAGAACCGCCCACCATCGCGCGAATTTCGCCGCTGAAGCGATCGACAATCACCATCGCCGCTTCCAGATCGCTCACGTTACGGCCTGCACGCAGCGCCGGCACGCCCACTTCCACCGCTTTTTCCGCCGCATCCTGCGAGACCGGATCGAGCGTGGTAAAGATCTTCACGCCGGAGAGATCGTTAACCTTGTCGCCAAGCCGCTGTTGCAGTTCTTGACGCACCAGTTGCATAAACGCCGGCTGAGGGCTGATCACGCCGCCTTTTGGTTGCACGCCCAGCGGACGCGCACTCAGCATGTTATACAGATCGGCATCAATAACTTGCTGATTCTGCAACAGGCGCAGTACCAGATTACGTCGTTCTAACGTAAGCTGCGGGTTACGCCATGGGTTATACAGCGATGCTCCTTTCACCATCCCCACCAGCAATGCCTGCTGATCGAGGCTCAGTTCATTCACTGGGCGGCCGAAGTAGTACAGGCTGGCAAGCGGGAAACCGCGGATCTGATCGTTACCGCTCTGACCGAGGTACACCTCGTTGAGATACAGCTCAAGGATACGATCCTTGCTGTAGCGGTAATCCATGATCAGCGCCATATAGGCTTCATTGGCTTTACGCCACAGCGAACGCTCGTTAGTCAGGAACAGGTTCTTAACTAACTGCTGCGTCAGCGTACTGCCGCCCTGTACCGCGCGTCCCGCCGTGATGTTGGCTAAAAACGCACGGCCAATGGAATACAGGCTGATACCGTCGTGCTCATAGAAATGACGGTCTTCGGTCGCGACCAGTGTATCAACCAACAGATCGGGGAAACCGGAACGCGGCACGAATAAACGCTGTTCGCCATTCGGCGACTGCATCATGGTGATCAGTTTCGGATCGAGACGGAAAAAGCCGAATTTGCGCTGGTTGTCCAGATTCTGGATCTGCGACAGTCGATCGTTGGCAAACGTCAGGCGCGCCTGAATCTGCCCTTCTTTCCCATCAGGGAAATCAAACGGACGGCGCAGCATATCAATGCTGTTACCGCGCACGCTGAATTCACCCGGACGGGTAATGCGGCTTACCTGACGATATTGCATGCCTTCCAGCAGGCTAATCATCTCTTTCTGGCTGTAGGCCATGCCAGGTTCAAGGTTGACCATACGGCCATAGACGGCGGCGGGCAACTGCCAGACCTTGCCTTCAATACGGCTGCGGATCTGGCTGTCGAGGTACACGCCATAGATCGCCATCGCCACGGCAAAGATCAGGAACAGCTTAATCGCCAGCCCTAGCCAACGTCGCCTTCTCTGCGATTTACGCGTCATGGTTTCGTCGCCGTCGTCATCATCATCATCGTCGTCATAGTCGTCCTGATAATCATCGTAGTCATCATCATAGTCGTCATCCCTGCGACGTCGTATGGCCTGTTTGCGTTCAGGTTTACGTTTTGGCGCTCTCCCTTTGCGTCCGATAGGTTCGCGGTCATCCCGAGACATTACAATAACTTCTCCATCAGGTTGTTCACGGCTATCTGCTCTGCGCTCAAGCCGCCTACTCTGTTTCCAGCCCCTTTTTGGGGAAAGCGGAAACGTCTGAAATTAGTGATTCTGATATTTCTTGGTACGTCTCGTCGGCGCCGTATTCGCCGGATCGTCCGGCCAGACATGCTTGGGGTAACGCCCCTTCATCTCTTTTTGCACCTCACGGTAAGCACCTTGCCAGAATGCCGCTAAATCCCGCGTAATCTGTAATGAGCGCTGCGCTGGCGATAAAAGTTCCAATACCAGCGCGACACGTCCCTCTGCCAGCATCGGGCTCTGCTGCTCACCAAACATTTCCTGCATCCGCACCGATAGCACCGGTGGCTTATCGTCATAATAGGCGATAGGCAGGCGACTGCCGCCGGGTGCCGTGTAGTGCGTGGGCAACGCGCTATCCAACCGCTGACGCAGCGACCAGTCCAACAACCGCAGCAGCGCCTCACTCAAATTAATCTGGTGCAGCGCGCGTAAATCACGCACGCCAGACAGCGACGGCTGTAGCCAGATTTCCAGTGTTGCTAACAACGTGTCGTCATCCACCTGCGGCCAGTCAACCTCGGGCAACCACTGGTGAGCGCACTGTAGCCGGGCGCGGAGCTGTAACGCCGCAGCATCCCAGTTTAATGCCTCCATCCCCTGTTCCCGAATCCAGGATAACAGCGCCTGCTGCAATGCCTCATCGGATGGCTTATTCAGCGGACGCGTTCGCAGCGTCAGACAACCTATCTGGTCGAGCTGGCTGGCGCGCAGAGTACCCTTTTCTTCGTCCCAGCGCACCACGTTATGTTCATTTATTAATCCGGGTAGCCGCCGTTCCAGCCGTTCAATATCCAGCGGCAACGCCAGCAGGATTCGTGCATCCGCGCTTTGCTTGTTTTGCACTAATCGATCGTTCTGTAAGAGCGCTGGAGCCAGCAACCACTCCGTACCTGACAGCGCGTCATCAGCCGACATCATCGCGCCGCTTCCGTTAGCAAGCTGGTAGCGCCCATCCTGACTGCGTCGCCGGGCGATGCGGTCTGGGAAAGCCTGTGCCAGCAGCCAATCAGCCTCTCCGCCGTCAATTTGTCCCGAAACCGCCGATAAACGACGCGTCAGCTGTTTTGCTCGCCGCAGCCAATGTGGAAGTGGACGATGCAACCAATCGCCCAGATTGATCGACCCGCTACGCGGCGGCTCTTCCAGTATCGCCGCCAGACACCCGGCGGTAGCCAACGACGCAGAACTTTGCTGTGACGCGGCATATAACATCGTCGCCAAACGGGCATCGCAACCTAACGCGGCAATCTTTCGCCCCTCAGCGGTCAACCGATGCTGTTCATCGGTAATGCCAAGCTGGCGCACTAGCTGGCTGGCAGCATACAACGCAGGGGCAGGCGGCGTGTCCAGCCAGGTTAACTGCGCCACATCGGCACAGCCCCATTGTAATAAATCCAGCCAAACGCTGCTTAAATCACTGTTCAGTACCTCTGCATCGCTTTGCGCTGCCGCGCGTTCGGCCTGTTCACGAGAGCACAGATGCCAGCAAATACCGGGACTTAAACGTCCGGCACGTCCGGCACGCTGCACCATAGAGGCTTGACTGATTCGCTGTGTCACCAGTCGGGTGATGCCACTTTTCACATCAAAGCTGGCGATACGTTCAAGGCCGCTGTCCACCACCAACCGGATTCCTTCAATCGTCAGGCTGGTTTCAGCAATATTGGTAGCTAACACCACCTTGCGACGCCCCGGTTCGGCAGGCAGAATCGCCTTTTGCTGTTCCGCCAGCGTCAACGCGCCGTATAACGGGCAAAGATCCGTCTCGCCCGACACACTATCTTCCAGCAGCGCCTGCACACGGCGAATCTCCGCGACGCCGGGCAAAAACAGCAGCAGCGAACCATCTTCTTCACTGAGCACACGTCGCACCTGTCGCGCAACGCCCTCTTCCAATCGTTCCTGATGATTCAACGGTGCGTAACACCGCTCAACCGGATAGCTGCGACCTTCTGACACCACACAGACGGCTTCCGGCAACAGCGCCGCCAGCCGCGCATTGTCGAGCGTCGCGGACATAATCAGCAGTTTTACATCGTCACGCAGCCCTTGCTGCACATCAAGCAGCAGCGCTAGCGCCAAATCAGCCTGCACGCTGCGCTCATGAAACTCATCAAGGATAACCAACGCCACGCCTTGCAATTCCGCATCCTGTTGCAACAGACGAGTCAGCATCCCTTCGGTGACGACTTCCAGCTTCGTTGCGTCACTCACGCGGCTTTCTGAGCGCATGCGATAACCTATCGTCTGTCCCGGTTCCTCACCCAGTTGCTGCGCCAACCGCCAGGCCACACTCTTCGCCGCCAGACGACGCGGCTCCAACATGATGATGCGCCCGTTTAACCTACCCTGTTGCAGCAATTGCAACGGCAGCCAGGTCGATTTTCCCGCCCCAGTTGGGGCATTGAGCAGCACCTGAGGCGCGGTATGTAGCGCCGTTATGACATCATCCAGCACGGCGCTGACGGGCGGTAAAATCACAGACATCTCCGTATAAGGTTAACTTTCAGCGGCGAGCATTGTAGCATCATGATGAATGTAGCATCGGATGGAATCAGAACAGAGAGATCGCCATGTCAGCCCCTCGCCGCCTGTTTTTTGCCCTATCACTACCGGAAATCACACAGCAAGAGATTATCCGCTGGCGTGCCGAGCGCTTCCCCCCGGAAGCCGGTCGCCCGGTCGCGGCAGCCAACCTTCATCTGACGCTGGCTTTTTTGGGTGACGTTAGCGAACAAAAAACGCAGGTTCTACAGACATTGGCAGGCCGCATTCGTCAACCCACCTTTTCCCTTACGTTGGATGACGCCGGACACTGGCCGCGACCCGGCGTTGTCTGGCTGGGCTGCCGCCGTGCACCGAGGGGGCTGCTACAACTGGCGGAATTGCTGCGTTCTCAGGCCGCGCGCAACGGCTGCCATCAAACGGCATTACCTTTTCATCCGCACATTACGTTACTACGCGGCGCAACTCGTCCCGTTGCCATTCCCCCCGCGACCTTCAGTTGGCAGGCCGAGATGACGTACTTTTCACTTTACGAGTCGCTATTCGACAACGGCAAAACGCGCTACCAAGAACTGGAAAGCTGGTCATTTAGTAAATAAGAACAGGATTCTCATGGACTATACCCCACGTTTACAACCTGCCCGGCTGATTAAGCGTTACAAACGCTTTTTGGCCGATGTCGTGACCCCGGAAGGCAAGGAGCTCACACTGCACTGCGCCAATACGGGGGCGATGACGGGCTGTGCCACGCCCGGCGATACCGTCTGGTATTCAACGTCTGATAATCCTAAGCGTAAGTACCCGCAGAGCTGGGAACTGACGGAAACACAACAACATCACTGGATTTGTGTCAATACTCTGCGAGCCAACACATTATTGTACGAAGCCTTATTGGAAAATCGCATAGAAGAGCTGGCGGGCTACCCGGTTATAAAAACGGAAGTGAAATACGGTACGGAAAATAGCCGAGTCGATTTGCTTTTACAGGCGCCGGGTAAGATTGACTGCTATATTGAGGTGAAATCCGTCACATTATTGCAACATGAATGTGGTTACTTTCCCGATGCAGTTACACTCAGAGGGCAGAAGCATCTTCGTGAGCTGCAACAGATGGTTTCCAATGGAAAACGCGCGGTGCTGTTTTTCGCCGTGCTCCATTCAGGAATCCAGCAGGTTTCTCCCGCCCGGCATATCGATTCACGTTATGCGGAATTATTTACAGAAGCGCAGCGGGCAGGGGTTGAAATTTTATGTTACGGTTCCACATTATGCCCTGACGGTATTACATTGACGCACAAGCTACCGTTGTTGGGATGAAGTAAAAGCATTGCATAACACGCCAAACGCACCATAAACGGCGTAACACATTGTTTATTATTTAATGTATACCCTAAATAATTCGAGTTTCAGGAAGGTGGCAAGAGAAGGAGTCCCGATGAGCTTACTCAAGTAAGTGATTCGGGTGACTGAACGTAGCCAACACACATGCAACTTGAAGTATGACGGGTTAAGCAGGTTGTTCCTCACACTTTATCAGGCCGGTGTCAGGAAGCATTGCCAACCCCATCTCCATCTGCTATTTATAGCGGCCTGTTTTTTCCCCCTTTGGGGGCCGATATACCCAGATAGCTGAAGTTCTGGTCAACAACGCCGCAACTTCACTGCATAAAAGGGTATTATGCGTGTCGTGTTATGTAGGAGAAGCAACATGCAAGAAGGGCAAAACCGTAAGACATCTTCTCTGAGCATTCTCGCAATTGCCGGAGTAGAGCCGTACCAGGAGAAGCCGGGCGAAGAGTATATGAACGACGCTCAGTTGGCTCATTTCAAGCGTATTCTTGAAGCATGGCGCAACCAACTCATGGATGAAGTGGATCGTACTGTATCGCATATGCGCGATGAAGCCGCTAACTTCCCCGATCCCGTGGATCGTGCGGCTCAGGAAGAAGAGTTCAGTCTCGAACTGCGTAACCGTGACCGTGAGCGCAAGCTGATCAAGAAAATCGCCAAAACGCTGGTGAAAATCGAAGAAGAGGATTTCGGATTCTGTGAATCCTGTGGCGTCGAGATTGGCATCCGTCGTCTGGAAGCACGTCCGACTGCCGATCTGTGTATCGACTGCAAAACCCTGGCTGAGATACGCGAAAAGCAAATGGCAGGATAATCTTCCTGCTCAGAATCGGCTCCTGCCCGTTGCAGGGGCCGACTCCAGGCACGCTACCGCTGATGAATAATGATGTTCATCACGCTATCTTCTGTCTGGATAAAACGCTGACGAGATAGCACTGACCTCTTATGTCTGGAACAGCTTGTTTTATACAAAAAATTAGTTTTACCGAAAAAAACAGTTTTACTGAAACTACGCCTTCTCCTGAAACGAATCCCTTTACTGAAACCAACCGCTACGTCGGGCGTTTTGCCCCTTCTCCCTCTGGGGACCTGCATTTTGGCTCACTGATCGCCGCACTGGGTAGTTATCTTCAGGCACGTTCCCAACAAGGTCGCTGGCTGGTACGTATTGAAGATATCGATCCGCCACGGGAAATTCCCGGAGCCGCCTCCCGCATACTTGCACAGCTAGAACACTACGGCCTGCACTGGGATGGCGATGTGGTTTACCAGTCACAGCGTCATGCGCGTTACCGTGAGATCCTTCAGCATCTTCAACAGCAAGGTATAAGCTATTACTGCACCTGTACGCGTAGCCGTATTCAGCAGTTGGGCGGACACTATGACGGCTATTGCCGGACGCGCAACCTGCCCGCCGATAATGCGGCGCTGCGCCTGCATCAGACGACGCCGGTATTTCACTTTCACGATAGATTGCGTGGCGATCTGTATGCCGACACGGCTCTCGCGCAGGAAGATTTTATTATCCATCGTCGCGACGGGCTGTTTGCCTATAATTTGGCCGTCGTGATCGACGATAACGATCAGGGAATTACGGAAGTCGTGCGCGGTGCCGATCTTATCGAGCCGACGGTGCGGCAAATTTCGCTCTATCAGCAGTTAGGCTACGCGATCCCCACCTATGTGCATCTGCCGCTGGTTCTGAATACCGAGGGAAATAAACTTTCCAAACAGAATCATGCACCGGCGCTGCCGAATAGCGATCCGCGTCCCGTGCTGCTTGCCGCACTGAAATTTCTGAATCAACCGCTGCCGGAAAACGGGCAAGACATGACGCTTTCCGCACTGCTGGCATGGTCTGTCGCGCACTGGTCCCTTGATATCGTCCCGTTACAGGCGGCAATAAACGCGTCCGCGATCACATCAGCATTCTCAAAGGGACATTGGTGAGCTATGATTAGCCGCTATTTTTCATGGCGCGCCATCCTTAGCCGCCCCTTTGGGGGGCGACGCCAATGCTGTGCTGTTGATCTATCCATCACTATCGAGGTGTATTATCTTTTCCCGAGTTGCTAATTTTTGTCGTAAAGTACTGAACCGTGAGAACGAAATGGTCGAATCAGAGGAAACGCGTCAGAACCTGACGGTGATCCCGCGTGACCAACACACTATTTCACGCAGCGACATCAGCGATAACGCGCTGAAAGTACTTTATCGCCTGAACAAAGCGGGCTACGAGGCTTATCTGGTTGGCGGCGGCGTACGCGACCTGCTGCTGGGTAAAAAGCCAAAGGATTTTGATATCACCACTAACGCTACGCCCGATCAGGTACGCAAGTTGTTCCGCAACTGTCGTTTAGTTGGACGTCGTTTCCGTCTCGCCCATATCATGTTCGGGCCAGAGGTGATTGAAGTTGCCACGTTCCGTGGTCACCACGATCAGCATCAGGAACAGCAGGAAAGCAAGAATTCTTCTCAGCAGGCTCAGAGCGGCATGCTGCTGCGCGACAATATTTTCGGCTCGGTTGAAGAAGACGCCCAGCGCCGCGATTTCTCGATCAATAGCCTCTATTACAGCATTTCTGACTTCACCGTTCGCGACTATACCGGAGGCCTGAACGACCTGCGTCAGGGCGTCATCCGTATGATTGGCGATCCTGAAACGCGCTACCGTGAAGATCCGGTGCGCATGCTGCGCGCCGTCCGTTTCGCGGCCAAGCTGAACATGACGGTCAGCCTAGAAACCGCCGAACCCATTCCTCGTCTGGCTTCGCTGCTGCACGATATCCCTGCGGCGCGTATGTTTGAAGAGTCACTGAAACTGCTTCAGTCAGGCTATGGCTATCCAACCTATAAAATGCTGTGTGAATATCAGTTGTTCCAGCCGCTTTTCCCGCTGTTGAGCCGCCATTTCACACCAAATGGCGATTCCACGCTGGAGCGCATGATTGCACAAGTGCTGAAAAACACCGATCAGCGTCTGCAAAACAATATGCGGGTCAATCCGGCATTTTTGTTCTCCGCCATGCTGTGGTATCCGCTGATTGAGCATGCACAAAAGCTGGCTCAGGAAAGCGGTTTGGCCTACTTTGATGCCTTCTCGCTGGCAATGAACGATGTGCTGGATGAACAGTGCCGTTCTCTGGCGATTCCTAAGCGTATCACCTCTTTAGTTCGCGATATCTGGCAACTGCAAATGCGCCTGTCTCGTCGTCAGGGGAAACGCGCTTATAAGCTGATGGAACACCCTAAATTCCGCGCCGCGTATGACCTGCTTTGCCTGCGTGCCGAAATTGAAAACCATCAGGAACTGCTGCGTCTGGCGCAGTGGTGGGGAGAATTCCAGGTTGCTGCACTGCCTCGTCAGCAAAACATGCTGAAATCGCTGGATGACGGTCCAATGCCACATCGCCGTTCCCGCCCTCGCCGTCCGCGTAAGCCAACAGCGGCACGCAGGGATCAAGCCTGATGACACGCGTGTATCTGGCGCTGGGCAGCAATCTTGCTCAGCCTTTACAACAGGTGCGTGCGGCGTTGTCTGCGCTGGATGCGATTCCCCATACTCGCGTCGTTTGCTGTTCCTCGTTTTACCGTAGTCGCCCGCTCGGCCCACAGGATCAGCCAGACTATCTCAACGCCGTCGTTGAACTGGAAACCGGGCTTGCAGCCGAATCGCTGTTGGATCGCACACAGGCCATCGAGCGGGAACAAGGCCGTGAACGCAAGGAACACCGCTGGGGCCCGCGCACGTTGGATCTGGACATTCTGCTGTTCGGCGATGACCAGATCCAGACTGAACGCCTGACCGTACCGCATTACGATATGAAACATCGTGAGTTTATGCTCTATCCGCTGGCGGAGATCGCCCCAGAACTGGCGTTCCCTGACGGCGAAACACTTGCCCAGCGGCTAACCCATGTCGACCGCAACGGCCTGACATTATGGGATAGACAATAAACAGGTGGAATAGCAAGTCCAACTGACCGCACCGCTTATCGATACCTCTCACACATCTGCAACTTGAAGCATGACGGGTATATCGCTACACGTCAGCTTACATTAGAATGTCCCCCTTAATTCTTCGCCCTATTGACATAGGAAGACCGTCATGAAACCGACGACTATCTCCCACTTGCGCCAATGGAAACAAGAGCAGCGAAAATTCGCTACGATTACCGCTTACGACGCCAGCTTTTCTCGCCTGTTTTTTGAACAAGGTATTCGCGTGATGCTGGTGGGTGACTCTCTGGGAATGACCGTACAAGGTCACGACTCCACATTACCCGTGACCACAAACGATATCGTTTACCACACACAGTGTGTCCGCCGCGGTGCCCCGCTGGCGCTGGTTCTCTCCGATATGCCTTTTATGACCTATGCCACGCCAGAACAAACATTCAGTCAGGCCGCGGAACTGATGCGTGCAGGCGCGAATATGGTGAAGCTGGAAGGCGGAAGCTGGCTTGCCCCAACGATAAAAATGCTGACTGAACGCGCTGTGCCGGTCTGTGGTCATCTGGGCTTGACGCCGCAGTCTGTTAACATCTTCGGCGGCTATAAAATTCAGGGCCGGAGCGAAAGCGATGCCAATCAACTCCTGGCCGATGCGCTTGCGCTTGAAGAAGCGGGAGCACAGTTGCTCGTGCTGGAATGTGTGCCGGTTGCACTGGCTAAACGTATTACGGACGCGCTGTCGATTCCGGTGATCGGCATTGGCGCTGGCAACGTGACCGACGGGCAGATTCTGGTCATGCATGATGCTTTCGGCATTACCGGTGACAACACGCCTAAGTTTGCCAAGAACTTTCTGGCGCAAAGTGGGGGGGATATCCACGCGGCTGTGCGTTTGTATGCACAAGAAGTCGAACAGGGTGTCTACCCAGCCGAAGAACATTCATTTCATTGAGAACACTCGTTTCATTAAAAAACGAGCATTCCGTTAATCGGACTTATACCTTAAATAATTCGAGTTGCAGGACAACGGCAAAGCATTTTTGAACAGCGTTTGCGCTGGCCCCAATGGGGCGAGGCACACGCCAGTGTGCCGAGTAACGTAGCCAACGCACATGCAGCTTGAAGTATGACGGGTATATTTTTTAGGAGTACGAGTGTGTTAATAATCGAAACCCCTCTGCTGCTGCGCCGCGAAGTCCGTCGCTGGCGTCAGGAAGGGAAACGTATTGCTTTGGTTCCCACCATGGGTAATTTACATGACGGGCACATGACACTGGTCGATGAAGCCAGGGCACTCGCCGATATCGTTATTGTCAGCATTTTTGTCAATCCCATGCAGTTTGAGCGGCCAGATGATTTAGCCCGCTACCCCCGGACATTGCAGGAAGACTGCGAGAAATTGAATCGTCGCGGTGCCGATCTGGTTTTCGCTCCTAGCCCGAATGTGATATACCCAAATGGACTGGAATCGCAAACGTTTGTCGATGTGCCAGGGCTGTCTTCCATCCTGGAAGGCGCCAGCCGTCCCGGCCATTTCCGAGGCGTAGCCACCATCGTTAGTAAGCTGTTCAATCTGGTACAGCCGGATTTAGCCTGCTTCGGTGAGAAAGATTATCAGCAGCTAGCACTGATTCGACAACTCGTCCGCGATATGGGTTATGACATTGATATCATTGCCATTCCTATCGTGCGTGCAAAAGATGGGTTGGCATTGAGTTCACGCAATGGCTATCTTAGTGCCGAAGAACGCCAGCTGGCACCGAAACTTTATCAGTTGATGATGGATCTGTCGGCACAGTTGGACAACGGCGATCGCCAGATAGACACATTACTGGAACAAACGGCAGAGAAGCTGCGCGATGCAGGCTTTACGCCTGATGAGCTATTTATTTGCGATGCGGATACGCTACAACCGCTGAACGCTGCCAGCACACGCGCTGTGATTTTGATGGCTGCCTGGTTAGGCAAGGCCAGATTGATTGATAACCACCAGGTCGATTTGACTGTATGAACCGAGGTAACAAAGCGATGATACGTACCATGCTGCAAGGCAAGCTGCACCGGGTGAAAGTGACTCAGGCTGACTTGCATTATGAAGGCTCTTGCGCCATCGATCAGGATTTTATGGATGCCGCTGGCATTCTGGAATACGAAGCGATTGATATCTACAACATTGATAACGGTCAGCGTTTTTCGACCTACGCCATTGTGGGCGAAAGAGGCTCACGGATAATCTCCGTGAACGGTGCCGCCGCACGCCTTGCCTGCGTAGGCGACAAACTGATTATCTGTTCCTACGTGCAGATGTCTGACGAAGAGGCCAAAAGCCACAGCCCGAAAGTGGCCTATTTCTCTGGCGATAACGAGCTGCAACGTCAGGCCAAAGCGATTCCGGTTCAGGTCGCCTGATCGCTAAGCTTCTGACGGAATACCCGGCGGTAGTAATGGATAGATCGTAAAGACGCTGCAAGTACGTCCTTGTAAGCTCGAGCCGCGCAGATAGGCATCTCATCCCTGAGATTCCCCCTTTAGGGCCGTCGCAAGCGACGTTCAAAAACGTTCCTGACGTTTTTGTCCCTGGCGCGGACGCTTTACTCTTCTATTCCATTACTGCCGTTTTCATTTCTTAAATCGGTTTTCCAAAAGGCTAACACGGTGCTACCACCGCCTTCTCATTCACATACTACGTCCGCAGCCCACGTCCGCGCTCAATCAGCCACCAGACCAGTAGATAAAACACCACGATAAAGGCAATCAGCACCGACATCGTAAACAGTAGCGGTACGTCCTGAATGCCGAGAAAACCGTAGCGGAAGCCACTGATCATGTACACTACCGGGTTCAGTTTAGAAACAACCTGCCAGAACGGCGGCAGTAACGTCAGTGAGTAAAACACCCCGCCCAGATAGGTCAACGGCGTTAACACAAACGTCGGAATCAGACTGATATCATCAAAGGTTTTCGCAAATACCGCATTCAACAGACCCGCCAGTGAGAACAGCGTCGCCGTCAGCAACAGCGTCAGAACAATGATCCACCAGGCATGAATATGCAACGGGACGAAGAGCAGTGACACTGCCGTCACCAGAATCCCCACACACAGGCCACGCGCGATACCACCGCCAACATAGCCCGCGATAATCACATGGGTCGGCACTGGCGCAACGAGCAGTTCTTCAATATTGCGCTGAAACTTGGCGCTGAAAAAGGAAGACGCTACGTTGGCATACGCGTTGGTGATCACCGCCATCATGATCAAACCCGGCACGATGAACTGCATGTAGGTAAACCCGTACATCTCACCGATACGTGAACCGATCAGGTTGCCAAAAATAATAAAATACAGCGTCATGGTGATCACTGGCGGCACCAGCGTCTGAATCCAGATCCGCCCAAATCGAGTGACTTCTTTCATCCAGATACTCTGTAGCGCCACCCAATACAAATGCATCATGCCTTTTCTCCTTTACCGCTTGTCCCATTCACCAGCGTGACAAACAGCTCTTCCAACCGGTTCGCTTTATTACGCATACTCAATATCGTTATCCCCTGTGCGTTGAGCTGGCTGAATAACGCATTCAAACCTTGCTCACGCATGACATCGACTTCCAGCGTTGACGTGTCCGTCAGGCGGAATGTGTAACCTTCCAACTGCGGCAGTGGGCTTTTCGCCGCCAGATCGAAAATAAACGTTTCTGACTTCAACTTGCCAAGCAACTGCTTCATTGAGGTATTTTCCACCAGTTCTCCGTGCTGGATGATCCCAATATTACGGCATAGCATTTCCGCTTCTTCCAGATAGTGCGTCGTCAGGATAATCGTAGTACCTTGCGCGTTCAGCGCTTTCAAAAAGCCCCACATGGAACGACGTAATTCGATATCCACGCCCGCTGTCGGTTCATCAAGAATCAGCAGTTTAGGCTCATGCATTAACGCACGCGCAATCATCAGGCGACGCTTCATCCCACCGGACAACATCATCGCCTTTTCGCTACGTTTCTCCCACAGATCGAGCTGTTTCAGGTATTTTTCCGCACGCTGCAAAGCATCCTGACGCTTCACGCCATAGTAGCCCGCCTGGTTAACCACAATCTGTAATACCGTTTCGAAGTAGTTGAAGTTAAATTCTTGCGGAACCAGTCCCAGTTGGCGCTTCGCATTCACTTTATCTAGCTCAAGGTCATAGCCGAAGACGCGAACTTTACCGGCGGTTTTATTCACCAACGAGCTGATAATGCCAATCGTCGTGGATTTCCCCGCACCATTCGGCCCCAGCAGCGCGTAGAAATCCCCTGCTTCCACGTTCAGGTCGATCCCCCGTAACGCCTTGACGCCTCCTGGATAGGTTTTGGTTAATTGCGCCAGTTCCAGTGCATATGTCATAAGAAATGGATTACCTTATTATCAGTGAGTTCTACAGATTCAACGTGTGACAAAAATATACTCTAAATAATTCAATTTTCAGGCAGGCGGCACGAGAAGGACCAATTCGTCGGGAACGAATTTGACCAGCCAACGGCTGGCCTCCGGTGAGAGACAGGATGTCTCTCATTTCATCCCGATGAGCTTACACAAGTAAGTGATTCGAGTGAGTGAACGCCGCCAACGCACATGCAACTTGAAGTATGACAAGTATAAACTATCGTTTTTCAAACGACGCGTGTTGCCTTATATTACTCCCCACTGCCCCTTGTTTGTTACAGGTCATTTACTTTCATGAAAGAAATTGAAACGCTCATCGCGAACAACCAGCTTTGGTCTAACACGATGGTGGAAGAGGATCCTGGCTACTTTGAACGTCTGGCGCAGGCACAACGCCCCCGTTTTCTATGGATTGGATGCTCGGACAGTCGCGTACCTGCGGAAAGTCTGACCAGCCTTGAGCCTGGTGAACTGTTTGTTCACCGCAATGTCGCCAATCTGGTTATTCACACAGACCTCAATTGCCTGTCTGTCGTGCAATATGCCGTCGAAGTTCTCGAAGTCGAACACATCATCATCTGCGGCCACTACGGCTGCGGCGGTGTTCAGGCGGCGGTGGAAAACCCGGAGTTAGGTTTGATTAACAACTGGCTACTGCATATCCGTGATTTGTGGTACAAGCATAGTTCGCTGCTGGGGGAATTGCCTCCTGAACAGCGCCTGAACACGCTCTGTGAAATCAACGTTGTCGAGCAGGTGTATAACCTCGGCCACTCCACGATCATGCAGTCCGCATGGAAGCGTGGGCAAAAAGTCACGATCCACGGTTGGGTGTACGGCATTCAGGATGGCCGTCTGCGCGATCTGGAAGTAACGGCGACCAACCGGGAGACGCTGGAACAGCGTTATCGCCGCGCGATTTCCTCTCTGCCTTGATTCGCAGCCTGACGCCCACTCGCTGGGCGTCGCTTACGGCATCAGCCTTATCTTCATTATTCCTGTGGAACAACCTTGCCGACGTAAGGTAAATGGCGATAGTGCTGGGCATAGTCGATGCCGTAACCCACAACGAACTCATCAGGAATTGAGAACCCAACCCATTCGACTTTTACCGCCACTTCACGGCGCTCCGGTTTGTCCAGCAGCGTACAGATAGCCAGCGATTTCGGCTCACGCAGTTGCAGAATTTCCCGCACTTTGCTCAGCGTATTACCTGAATCGATAATGTCTTCAACGATCAGCACGTCTTTACCGCGAATATCTTCATCCAAATCTTTCAGGATCTTCACATCGCGCGTACTGTTCATACCGCTGCCATAGCTGGATGCCGTCATGAAATCCACTTCGTGAGGGACGTCGATCGCCCGGCATAAATCGGCCATAAAGATAAACGATCCGCGCAATAGCCCCACCAGCACCATATCGCTGCCGCTATTACGGTAGTGTTCGCTGATCTGTTGCCCCAGTTCGGTAACCCGCGCCATCACTTCCTGCTCAGAAATCATGACTTCCACGGTATGTTTCATCATACTGATAACTCTTTGAAGTAAGGTATTCAGCACCATCGGAAAATAACAGACTCATTATTGATGATGCGCCAATGCTGATGTTTGAAATAAAGACGTTTACATCAGTCTGGGCAATGCCCAGGCGCGCGAAGTATATCAGAAACCACACCACGAAGGAGACATCATGAGCACAGCATCCGTGGATGTTTGCTACAAAGTGAATGCCCCACTTTCCAGTCAGCAGTTCATTGAGCTGTTGGCGAAAACCTCATTGGGGCCACGCCGTCCGCTGGATGATGAGACAGCGATTGCAGGTATGCTTAAGCACGCCAACCTGCTGGTTTCCGCCTGGCAAGGGGAGACGCTGGTGGGAATTGCGCGTAGCGTGACCGATTTTCATTTTTGCTGTTATCTGTCCGATCTAGCGGTGTCAGAGGACTGTCAGCATGCGGGAATAGGCAAGAAGCTGATTCAACAAACCGCTCAGCAGCTTGAAAAAGGCTGCAAAATCATTTTACTGGCCGCGCCGCTGGCGGTGGATTACTACCCGAAATTAGGATTTGAAAAGCACAACAGCACATGGCTCATGCCAGCGGCAGATCTACACGAGGCGTAATCATTGCTTTTCAGGGCCGTCAGTCGGACTGCTGACGGCAAGTAAAGCAGGATACAAGACCGGTGGATCCGTTTTAATGCTTAAACGCACCTGCTGCCCCGGTTCAAACCAGTTGCCGGTCTGCACTAACAGCATCAGTTCCCCTAACTTTACCCGATACAAATTGGATGTGCCCATAAACAGCCGATCTTCGATTGACGCCGGACCGTCGGGGTCAAGCGCCAGCGCGATGTCTGCCGGGCGCACCATCCAGTCGCACGGCGAATCGATCGGCTGATTGAGCGGATGTGTCGCATGGTGATCGCCCAATGGGCTCTGCCATTGGTGGTCGCTCATAATTTTCACGGGCAAATAGTTGGTATTCCCCATAAAATTAGCCACAAAACGGCTATTCGGGCGATGGTATAGTTCGGAGGGATAGCCCTGCTGCATAATCCTCCCTTCATCCAGCAGGATCAGGTGATCGGCACAAGCAAAGGCTTCCTCTCGGCTATGGGTAGCGAAAACCGCCGCGACATAACGCTGTTTGAGCACCTGCCGCAACTCGGTGATCAGGCGATAGCGAGTTTGGCTGTCCAGTCCGGGAAACGGTTCATCCAGCAACAGCAATTTCGGCTCGCAGGCCAGCGCGCGGGCAATCGCCAGACGCTGTTGCTGTTCATTCGATAGTTCGTGTGGATAACGTGCGGCGACATCTTCCAGGTGTAAAAGCGCGAGCATCTCCGCACAGATTGGTTTTACTTCACTTTCGGGGCGGCCATATAACCCAAACGCAATGTTGCCTTCCACCGTCAGATGCGGAAAGAGCGCATAATCCTGAAAAATCAGTCCAACCTGACGCCGCTCCGGCAAAACATACTCTTGCGGTGAGCTGATGGGCTCGCCTTCCAGCAGAATCTTGCCCTGAGTGATCGGCAGCAGGCCCGCTATCACCTGTAATAGCACCGTTTTGCCGCAGCCGTTTCGGCCCAACAGGCAGATCGTCTCATCGTCACGCACGGTAAATGAAATATTCTCCAACACGGGAGACTGTTGCAACGTACAACTGACTGCCTGAACGCTCAGAATATTTATCGACGCGGCCATGTGATTATCCTTTTATATTCAGTACGCGATGCAGCCAGAAAACCGGTATCAGCCCCACAGCGACTAACACCAGCGCTGGAAAAGCGAATGACGCAATCTGCTCACTCGCCGTAAAGCGAAAAACATACATTGCCAACGTATCAACGCCAAAAGGACGCAACACCAGCGACACATTCAGCTCTTTCATGCTTTCCGTGAAAATCAGCAGCGCCCCGATGAACAAGCTGCGGCGCAACAGCGGAATATGCACGCGTGACCAACGACTAAAGGGAGAAGCCCCCAGCACAAGGCTCGCACTGTCCAGCGACAGTGGAATAGCCGCCATGCTGCGCTCCAGGCTGTCCAGCATCAGGCGTCCAAATTTAACGCTATAGGCGAGGATGAGAATAAACAGCGATCCCGCCAGAAAAGCATCCGCAGTGGGTAACCCTACGGTACTGGCAAACAGATTAATCCCGTTATCCACCAGCGACAGCAACGCAAAAAGCCCAACGGCCAGTACCGCGCCTGGCAAGGCAAAGCTCAGGCTGACTAACCGAATCGGCATCTGATTGACCCCTCCCCCAGCCATGCGCGTGTAGAAGATAAACGACAACGCTATCAGCGTGATAATGGTTGTCGCCGCAGCAGACGCCAACAGGCTATTCATCATTGCATGGAGGAACGCCATATCCCATACTGACATCATGTGGCGGAGAGTCTGAAAGAGTAGATACATAACCGGGAACAGGAACGACAGACAAACGATTCCCCAGCAGTAGACACGCACCACCCTGCTACGCCATCCATTCAACTCGGGCGGAACCACCGGAGTAGTCGTGGCTTGTGCCTGATAAATTCGTTGCTTCCGACGCCAGAAATTAACCATAAACATCAAGAGAAAGATCGCGGGCAAAATCAACACGCCAAGACGCGCCGCCGCCCCTAAATCGCCTTGCGCCTGCCAGATATCTAGCACCTGTGTTGTCATGGTGGGAATACCAAGGTAAGACGCGGTGCCATAATCCCCCAGCGTCTCCACAACCACCAGCGCGCCACCACAGGCGATCGCAGGTAGCGCAAGAGGTAAACATAAGCGGCGGAATACCTGAGTGCGCGTCTGATTCAGCAAACGAGCAGAATGGATGAGGCTCGCAGGCTGTTTTACCAGCGCTTCACGCACCAACAGATAAATGTAGGGATACAATACCAGCGCCAGTATCAGACTTACGCAACCCAGCGAAACGGGTAGCCCAGCAACGTAGGATGTTACCCATGATGAGACTATCGGCAGCCCACCTTCTTGCAACAACAGCGAAAAGTGCCGTAATACATCGGTATAAAGATAGGCAAGCAGGAACGCGGGCATCGCGAGCGGTAGGCAAAGCGCCCATTGCAACACGCGATGGCCGGGAAAGCGGTACATGGCGATAAACCAGGCTGAAGTCAAGCCAAACAGTAAGCTGAAGAAAAGCGTACCCAGTACGATAACCGCTGAATGTAGTAGGTAGGTGGGTAACCCGATTTGCCACAGTTGGGTAAATCCCATCCCGTTGACGAAAAAAGCCTGATAGAAAACCGTTGCTAAAGGAAGCAGCAACAGTCCCGCCAACAACCAACTACTGACGCGCCAGACACCGGAGAGCATAGAATAAAAACTGTGTTAGATGAGATCGTTGTTATTAATAACAGAGCCTGACGGCGGCGTCATCGTATCAAACAGCGATAAATGCGCTTTAATTCTGCGATTAACACGAAATGATTTTCATCACCGGGCAGAAATAAAATAAAAAATAGTGATTTCAGTGCATTACACTTCTCACTTTCTCACTCTTTCCAGTGCCATTTTTTATCGCAATCAGAGGTTTCCCGTAAGAAAACTTGGAACCTCATGGAATATCTGTGATAACGTCATCTAACAACATTTAGAACAGGTTCAACCATGAAAAACTCTGCGCTGGCTCTGCTCCTGCTAAGCCTGATGAGCTTCTCTTCCGCCAGCAAGGCGCTGAATGAATTTGAAGCGGAAGATCTCGCCGATCTGACCGCGATCTTTGTTTATCTGAAAAACCACTGTGGCTATCAGGATCTGCCGAATGAGCAGATTCGTCGGACGCTGGTCGCCTTTGCTCAGCAGAACCGCTGGGATCTCAGCAACTACAGCGCTTACAACATGAGCGCGATGGGTGAAGACAGCTATCGCGACCTGAGTAACATCGCTATCCCGACCCCGAAAAAATGCCAGTCTCTGGCACGTAATTCGCTCGGTTTACTTTCCTACGCGCAGTAACGCCCTTCATCCTCCTCCGCGCTGACTGAAATTTGACCGTGCAAGCGGTAAAAGAGTCGGCTATGATGGCGCGCCAATTTTCATGGCTGTTATCGCGGAGGAGGCCCTAACATGTCCCAGAAAGAAATTTGGTATGAAACCCTGCATGCCAACTTTGGCCAGTACTTTTCGGTTGATCGCGTGCTGTATCACGAGAAGACCAATCATCAAGATCTCATTATTTTTGAAAACGATGCATTGGGCCGCGTGATGGCGCTCGACGGCGTGGTACAAACCACTGAACGCGATGAGTTCATCTATCATGAAATGCTCACCCATGTCCCCCTTCTGTCACACGGCAACGCCAAACGCGTCCTGATTATCGGTGGCGGCGATGGCGGGATGCTGCGGGAAGTCAGCCGACACCGCAGCGTCGAACATATTACGATGGTGGAAATCGATGCGGGCGTGGTGGAGTTCTGTCGTCAGTACCTGCCTAATCACAGCGCCGATAGCTATGACGATCCCCGTTTTACTCTGGTGATTGATGACGGCGTTAACTTCGTCCGACAGTGTAGTGAAAAGTTTGACGTCATCATTTCCGACTGTACTGACCCCATCGGCCCCGGCGAAAGCCTATTCACTTCCGATTTCTATCAGGGCTGCGCCCGCTGCCTGAACGAAGGCGGGGTTTTCGTTGCGCAGAATGGCGTGTGTTTCCTGCAACAGGATGAAGCCGTCGGCAGCCATAAAAAACTCAGCCACTATTTCAGTGACGTCAGCTTTTATCAGGCGGCGATCCCGACTTACTATGGCGGCATTATGACGTTCGCCTGGGCCAGCAATAATCCAGCGCTGCGCTCGGTAGATGCCACCACGCTACGCCAGCGTTTTACGCAATCCGGTATCGTCTGTCGCTATTACACGCCTGATGTTCACCTCGGCAGCTTTGCCCTGCCACAGTATCTGTTGAGTGCGCTACAGAATGCGCAATAATCCATCACTTAGGATAATCACACAACCACAAGGGGGTGACTTAAATTGCACAAGCTGAAACTACACGGCTTTAACAACCTGACGAAAAGCCTGAGTTTTTGTATTTACGATATCTGTTACACCAAAACGGCCGACGATCGTGACGGTTATATCGCCTATATCGACGAACAATATAACGCTAACCGTTTAACAGAAATCCTCACTGAAACCTGCTCAATTATCGGCGCCAACGTCCTGAACATCGCACGTCAAGACTATGAACCACAAGGCGCCAGCGTGACCATTCTGGTCAGCGAAGAACCTATCGATCCGCGAGATGTCGATACCTCCGAACACCCAGGGCCGCTACCCCATTCCGTCGTCGCGCATCTGGATAAAAGCCATATCTGTGTTCATACCTATCCAGAAAGCCACCCGGAAGGCGGGCTTTGTACCTTCCGCGCAGATATCGAAGTGTCTACCTGTGGCGTGATTTCACCGCTCAAGGCGCTTAACTACCTCATCCACCAGCTTGAATCCGATATTGTGACCATCGACTATCGCGTGCGGGGATTTACCCGTGATGTCAATGGCATAAAACATTTCATCGATCACCAGATCAACTCGGTTCAGAACTTCATGTCCGAGGACATGAAATCGCTCTATCACATGATGGACGTGAACGTGTATCAGGAAAATATCTTCCATACCAAGATGTTATTGAAAGACTTCGACCTGAAACACTACTTGTTCAACGTCAGCCCAGAAGAACTCAGCGCTGCCGAGCGGAAAAGAATCACCGATCTGCTGTATCACGAAATGCAGGAAATCTATTACGGCAGAAACCTGCCGGTCCTGTAATCGATGGCCTCAGGCAGCGTTGCTGCCTTTGATAAACCGCACTCCCGAGATACCCGGGGCTATCACGGTGCGAGGTATCCCTGCGGGAACCTCATCACCGTGCTTCCCCTAATATCAGGCATTGCCATCAACCAGACCGACCTTTATCTTCTCGCCGTCTTTCCCTTTTATTTTTTCGCACACTATTTCGTCAAAAATGATGCGACTCACATTTATTTCTTTCTGCATTTTTTACTTGCATTCTCTACCAGCCTTGCTGCATCTGGGTTTGCGTCAATTTGTATAAGGTCAACAAAAAATCATATATCTTGTGTGGTTGAAATTTAAAACACCCACATCTAGTATTATTTGTGTGGCGCTCGCATAACGAGTCGCTACCCAGTGGATCGGTTCGGGTGCACATACCCTGAGGATAGCCGCTCCGACATACTTCCTTCACGCCAAAAGGTAAATACGAATCATGCGTATTACTATTTTCACTAAGCCAGATTGTGTTCAATGCAACGCCACATGCCGCGCACTGGATAAACAAGGAATTCACTATCAACTGGTGGACTTAACTGAAGATCAACAGGCGTTACAGCAGGTAAGAGCATTGGGCTATCAGCAGGTGCCCGTCGTGATGACGGCCGACGATCACTGGAGCGGCTTCCGCCCGGATAAGCTCAGTACTCTGAACACTGCCTTGCAATTGCAGTAAGGGGGCAATATGAACCCGCTGGTCTATTTCTCCAGCCAGTCGGAAAACACGCATCGCTTCATTTCTAGGGTGGGTTTACCCGCCCTGAGAATCCCGATAGCGACAGAACAGCCTGCATTGAAAGTTGATCGCCCCTATATTCTGGTTGTCCCCAGCTACGGCGGAGGCAGCACGAAAGGGGCTGTACCGCGCCAGGTCATCATCTTTCTCAACGATCCGCACAATCGCGCTTATCTGCGCGGCGTGATTGCCGCAGGCAATACCAATTTCGGTGCAGCGTATTGCATCGCCGGCGACATCATTGCGCAGAAATGTCAGGTGCCTTACCTGTACCGCTTTGAATTGCTTGGCACGGCAGAAGACGTTGCAAACGTGCGTAAAGGAGTAACTGAATTTTGGCAACAACAGACCACGTGAGTGCAAAGGCAACCAAGACCGACTCGGATGCCCACTCGCTTGATTACCATGCGCTAAACGCGATGCTGAATCTCTACGACACAGAGGGGAATATCCAGTTTGAGATGGATAAGCTCGCAGCTCGCCGTTATTTCCTGCAACATGTAAACCAGAACACCGTGTTCTTCCACAATCTGGAAGAAAAGCTGCGTTATCTGGTGGAAGAAGGCTACTACGAAGCAGACGTGCTGGACCAATATCAGTTTGATTTCATCAAAAGCCTTTTCCAGCAGGCTTACGCTCACAAGTTCCGCTTTCAGACTTTTTTAGGCGCGTTCAAATACTACACCGGCTATACGCTCAAAACCTTTGATGGCAAACGCTATCTGGAACGGTACGAAGATCGCGTCTGCCTCGTGGCATTGACCCTAGCCAAAGGGGATACCGCACTGGCTAGTGCGCTGGTCGACGAAATTATCAGCGGACGCTTCCAGCCGGCCACCCCTACCTTCCTCAACTGCGGTAAAAAGCAGCGCGGCGAACTGGTCTCCTGCTTCCTATTGCGTATTGAAGATAATATGGAGTCGATTGGTCGAGCGATTAACTCTGCGCTCCAACTCTCAAAACGCGGCGGCGGCGTAGCTTTCATGCTCAGTAACATCCGCGAAACCGGTGCGCCGATCAAGCGTATAGAAAACCAGTCGTCCGGCATTATCCCGATCATGAAAATGCTGGAAGATGCGTTCTCCTATGCCAACCAGCTTGGGGCGCGTCAGGGCGCTGGAGCGGTGTATCTCCATGCGCATCACCCAGATATTCTGCGTTTTCTGGATACCAAGCGGGAAAATGCCGATGAGAAAATCCGTATCAAGACCCTGTCTCTGGGGGTCGTTATCCCCGATATCACATTCCAGTTGGCGAAGAACAATCAGGTGATGTACCTGTTCTCGCCCTATGATGTTGAGCAGGTTTACGGCGTGCCGCTGTCAGAAATCAGCGTCACCGAAAAATACCACGAGATGGTCAACGACAAGCGCATCCGTAAATCCCAAATCAAAGCGCGCGAGTTTTTCCAGATTCTCGCCGAAATCCAGTTCGAGTCCGGTTATCCCTATATGATGTTTGAGGATACGGTGAACCGCGCGAACCCGATTCACGGCCGCATCAATATGAGCAATCTGTGCTCAGAGATTTTGCAGGTCAACGATGCCAGCCTGTACAACGACGATCTCGGTTATCGCCACATCGGCAAGGACATTTCCTGTAACCTCGGCTCAATGAATATTGCCAACGCGATGGCCTCGCCTGATTTCGGCCAGACGGTTGAAATGGCGATCCGCGCCCTGACCGCCGTTTCCGACATGAGCCACATCCGCTCTGTGCCCTCTATCGAAAAAGGCAACGACGAATCACACGCCATTGGTTTAGGCCAGATGAACCTGCATGGCTATCTGGCGAAAGAGCGTATTTTTTATGGCACAGAAGACGCCATCGATTTTACCAACATCTATTTCTACACCGTCGCGTTTCACGCGATTCGGGCATCGAATGCGTTAGCAGTAGAGCGGAATCAACGCTTCTCAGGCTTCGAGCATTCCAAATACGCCACGGGCGAGTATTTTGATAAATACGTTGAGCAGCGTTGGGAACCGACAACGGCACGCGCACGCGAGCTGTTTGAACAGGCCGGCATCCACATTCCTACTCAGCAGGATTGGGCGGCGCTACGCGAATCCGTGATGGCGCATGGCATTTATAATCAGAATTTGCAGGCAGTTCCGCCGACCGGTTCGATTTCCTATATCAACCACTCGACGTCCAGCATTCATCCGATTGTGTCACGTATCGAAATTCGTAAAGAGGGCAAGATCGGCCGCGTCTACTACCCTGCCCCTTACATGAATAATGACAATCTGGAGTATTACCAGGATGCCTATGAGATCGGGCCACAGAAGATTATCGATACCTACGCCGCCGCGACACAGCACGTCGATCAAGGGCTGTCGCTGACGCTGTTTTTCCGCGATACCGCCACCACGCGTGACATCAATAAAGCGCAGATCTACGCCTGGACCAAAGGTATTAAGACTATTTACTACATTCGCATACGGCAGATGGCGCTCGAAGGCACCGAAGTTCAGGGCTGTGTGTCCTGTTCGCTATAAGCCATCGCGGAAGGAAATCGAAGCATGACCGCACTCACTCGCGTCCAGGCGATTAACTGGAACAAAATCGAAGACGACAAAGATTTGGAAGTCTGGAACCGCCTGACCTCTAACTTCTGGCTGCCAGAAAAAGTGCCGCTTTCCAACGATATTCCATCTTGGAGTACGTTGAATGCCCGCGAACGTCAGTTGACGATTCGCGTTTTCACCGGGCTGACGCTGCTGGACACCATCCAGAATACGCTGGGGGCGCCGACGCTCATGCCCGATGCCGTCACGCCGCATGAAGAAGCGGTGCTGTCTAACATCAGCTTTATGGAAGCGGTACATGCCCGCTCGTACAGCTCGATTTTCTCGACGCTGTGCCTGACCAGCGAAGTGGATGACGCCTATCGCTGGAGTGAAGAGAATCCGGCGCTACAGAAGAAGTCCGACATTATTCTGTCACACTACCGCAGTGACGACCCACTGATGAAGAAAGTCGCCAGCGTGTTTCTGGAGTCGTTCCTATTTTACTCCGGCTTCTACCTGCCGATGTACTGGTCGAGCCGCGCCAAGCTCACCAACACAGCGGATTTGATCCGGCTCATCATCCGCGACGAAGCGGTACACGGATACTATATCGGCTACAAATTCCAGCGCGGGTTGGCGAAGGCCGATCCCGCTCGCCAGCAGCAGGTGAAAAATTTTGCCTACGACCTGCTACAGGATTTGTACGACAATGAGGTGTTGTATACGCAAGAACTCTATGACGGCGTCGGCTGGACGGAAGATGTGAAGAAATTCCTCCACTACAACGCGAACAAAGCGCTGATGAATCTGGGCTATGAAGCGCTTTTCCCCGCCAGTATGACAGATGTGAATCCCGCGATCCTCTCAGCGCTATCGCCAAACGCGGATGAGAACCACGATTTCTTCTCTGGCTCCGGTTCATCTTATGTGATCGGTAAGGCCGTCAATACCGAAGATGAAGATTGGGATTTCTAAAAAATGGCCACCGCTTTTCGTGTGGCCACATTTTTTCTACTACCCTTTATTGCCGGGCTAGAAATGAAAAAACCCTGAACCATTGCTGATTCAGGGTCTTCATATAAGTGGCGGAACGGACGGGGCTCGAACCCGCGACCCCCTGCGTGACAGGCAGGTATTCTAACCAACTGAACTACCGCTCCACTCGTGCTCACTGAGCGGGATGAATACTAAGATGATGGTACTATTACGTCAATGCTTTTTATAACTAATCGTTTCTGTTTGCTTATAATTTCATCTTACTGATTATTCTCTCACCCGCAGTGTGAGCAAACTCTCCATTTCGCTACGTCAAGGTCGGTACTTCGACGATATTATTCAGCCCGCCACAGGCAGCTACCACCTTTTTTCGCAATCAAATCCAGACGCTGTTCATGTGCTAACAGTTCAGCCTCATCTGCATAAAGCACCTTTAATGCCGATTGAGGGCGAACAATTCTCTGGATTGTTTCGGTATTCTCACTCTTCTGCTGCGTTTCACTTTCCATCGAGAAAGTCAGAGACGTTTGACCACCGGTCATCGCCAGATACACTTCTGCCAGAATCTCGGCATCGAGCAATGCACCGTGCAGCGTACGCTTGCTGTTGTCTATCTGGTAGCGGTCGCAGAGCGCATCCAAACTATTGCGCTTGCCGGGAAAGATCTTCCGCGCCATCAACAGGCTATCGGTGATCTTACAGAACGTCTCCGTCTTGGGAATATCCCGGTTCAGCAACCGAAATTCGTAATCCATAAAGCCGATATCAAACATTGCGTTATGAATGACCAGCTCCGCTCCACGGATAAAATCGAGGAAATCATCCACAATATCGGCATACGTCGGTTTATCAGCAAGAAACTCATCGCTGATACCATGTACGTTATACGCTTCGGGATCCACTAAACGATCGGGTTTGATGTAGACGTGAAAATGACGGCCTGTCAGGCGGCGGTTAATCACTTCAACCGCACCGATCTCGATAATTTTATGTCCCTCGTAGTGAACCCCCAGTTTATTCATACCGGTGGTTTCTGTATCTAGGACGATTTGTCGCGTAATTTCAGTGCTCATCGTTTTCGTTTATGTCAGACTTGCCGTTTTTACCATAAGCGAGAGTCTACCAGAGATGCGTAAACAGGTAGAAATTTTCACCGACGGATCGTGCCTCGGTAATCCCGGCCCCGGCGGTTATGGCGCCCTGCTGCGCTACAAGCAGCACGAAAAACCGTTAAGTGCAGGCTATCGTCTTACGACAAATAACAGAATGGAGCTGATGGCCGCTATTGCAGCACTTGAAACGTTGACGACCGCGTGCGATGTGGTGCTCTGCACTGACAGCCAATATGTTCGTCAAGGGATAACCAGTTGGATTCATAACTGGAAAAAACGGGGTTGGAAAACCGCCGACAAAAAACCGGTCAAAAACGTCGATCTTTGGCAAAGGCTGGATACCGCGATTCAACGCCATTCTGTGCGCTGGGAGTGGGTAAAAGGACACGCCGGGCACCCTGAAAATGAGCGCTGTGATGAACTCGCTCGCGCCGCCGCGAGTGCGCCAACGCTTGATGACACGGGTTATCAGGCAGAGTAAATCACCGTAGGCGTCAGCCTCATCTCCGATATATCTTTGTTGCGCCCACCGTGCGGCGCACTGATGCTTTACGCAGTCGTGCTCTCATCGGTGTAAATGTCAGCGGAATCGTGCGCTTTCGGGCAATAATCAGCGTCAGACATCCCAGCATCGGAATATGTTTATTCAGCTTCCCTTTATTTCTTCGCCATGGCGTAACGTGAAAATGCGTCTGATGGATCACCTCGTAGTTCAATAGTCCCAGCCAGTCCCTGATACGCATTTGCGTAAACATGCGACTACAATAGGGATGCTTTTTATTGAGTCTGGGAATCAATTTACCCAGTCCGACCAGGCTGATCGGATTAAATATGCTCAGGATTAGCCAACCATCATCGACCAAGACACGATCCACTTCCCGCAAAATACGATGCGGATCAGATGAATAAGACAGCGTTTGGGCTAACAAACAGGCATCTATCGACTTTTCAGAGAAAGGCAACTGATGAGCATCGGCAACGACCTGAAGATTCTCACCGTGGGGAGCAACGTTAACCTGATGCGCGATAGCACACTCTGCCACGTAGATTTCCGCGCTCAGGGCCCCTATCTTGAGGAGATGAAAACCAAAGAGTTTTGGCCACCATGGTAACAAAGCCAGTTCAAGCGACTCGCGATAAAATTGCCCACAGGTGATATCATCCCATGAATCAGGTGCAACAATGGTCTGAGGGATTTGTGCCGATTTCATCTTATGTTCTCGTCCTCAGGCTGCTAGCAAAAAGAGGTGATGAATGAATCTTATCAGTATCCCCGCACTTCAGGACAACTACATTTGGCTATTGAGCAATAAAGAAAATCGCTGTGTGATCGTCGATCCTGGTGAAGCGCCACCAGTGCTTGACGCACTCGCTCAACACACGCTTTTTCCTGAAGCCATCTTGCTCACTCACCACCATAACGACCACGTGGGGGGCGTCACTGAGATCCTCAAACATTATCCTAATCTGCCTGTTTTTGGCCCAAAAGAAACCGCTAAATGCGGCGCAACCTGCCTAGTAGGGGAAGGAAATACCGTCTCTTTGTTAAATTCGGAATTTTCTGTGATAGAGGTTCCAGGGCACACATCTGGTCATATTGCTTACTATAGCGCGCCATTTTTGTTTTGTGGCGACACACTGTTTTCAGCAGGATGTGGTCGAATTTTTGAAGGCACACCAAATCAAATGTATGAATCAATTCAGAAAATAGCAAATCTTCCTGATGATACTGTGGTGTGCTGTGCCCATGAATACACACTATCAAACTTAAAGTTTTCTAATGACATATGGCCCGAAGATCAAAGTATTGAAGTTTATCTCCATAAAATCAGCCAGATACGAGAAAAATCACAGTCTAGTTTACCAACAACATTAGGGCTGGAGAGAAGAATCAACTTATTTCTCCGCTGTCATGAAATTGATTTAAAAAGGAAATTATCAAAGGAACCTGAAAATATAGAGAATTGGCAAGTTTTTCAGATGCTACGCAGCAAGAAAGACTGCTTCTGAAGGTTTAGGTTGTGCTATTCACCTAATCAAAGTATCCTTGCTCGTCTTTTAAGCAACTATTGACCAACATATGAAGGCTACAGCGATAATCATCGCCTCAGTCTTGCTGGCGGGTTGTCAGGTCTCACCCCATGACACCTCGCAACCTAAACAGCATGCACAGAGTTTGTCTTCGGCAAGTCAAAGTGAAGCAGGAAAGTACACAGATGACCGAGAGGCCTCCGCGCGATGGCTAGATGACGATAGTCTCGCGCAACGAGATCTGTGGAACTTCATTGGCGACGAGCTGAAGATGGAGGTTCCGGATAACGCCCGGATCCGCAAGCAAAAAATGCGTTATTTGAAAAATAAGAGCTATCTCCACGATGTAACATTACGGGCAGAGCCGTACATGTACTGGATAGTCGAGCAGATTAAGCAACGTAAAATGCCGATGGAACTGGTACTACTACCCATAGTGGAGAGCGCTTTTGATCCAAGTGCCACATCATCCGCCAATGCCGCTGGGCTATGGCAGATTATCCCTGGTACAGGACGTAATTATGGTTTGAAACAAAATCAATGGTACGACGGGCGTCGCGACGTGATTGCGTCTACGACGGCTGCGCTGAATATGATGCAGCGGCTCAACACCATGTTTAATGGCGACTGGTTATTAACTGTT
The DNA here is from genome assembly GCF_046159765.1 of Pectobacterium artocarpous. Taxonomy (NCBI): domain Bacteria; kingdom Pseudomonadati; phylum Pseudomonadota; class Gammaproteobacteria; order Enterobacterales; family Pectobacteriaceae; genus Pectobacterium; species Pectobacterium artocarpous. The sequence goes on along the minus strand of NZ_JBJXVK010000024.1, from coordinate 1,929 downwards.
GCGGCTTATAACAGTGGTGAAGGTCGTGTCATGCAGGCGATGAAAGCGAATAAAGCGAAAGGAAAATCAACCAACTTCTGGGCACTAGCGTTACCACGTGAAACGTCAATTTATGTCCCTAAGATGCTGGCCCTGAGCGATATTCTGAAAAACAGTAAGAAGTACGGCGTAAGCCTGCCGCAACCCAATGAAAACCGGGCATTAGCAAAGGTTGAGCTGGGGCAGCAGATAGAGCTGACGCAAGCCGCTGAGATGGCTGGTCTGTCGTTGAATAAGCTGAAGAGCTATAACTCGGGCTATAAACGTAATGTTACCGCACCAAACGGGCCACATTACATTATGGTTCCTAAAGCTCATGTTGAGCAGTTGAAAGACTCACTGGCTGATGGAGACATCGCATCGATTCAGCCAACACGCTTAGTGCAAACGCAGCCAACGCCAGCGTCACAGCAATATAAGGTTCGCTCAGGTGATACTTTATCAGCAATCGCAGCGCGGCTTAATGTCAGCACGAAAGATTTGCAAAGCTGGAACAATCTGCGTAGTGCTGGCGTGCTCAAGGTTGGTCAAACGCTGCAAGTTGCCAAAGTTTCAGGCAATAGCAGCTCTATCACCTATCAGGTACGGAAAGGTGATTCACTAGCTAGCATCGCTAAGCGCCACGGCGTAAATATTGCTGATGTGATGCGGTGGAATACTGTGATCAACAAGAATGCCAACATCCAGCCAGGCGATCGTCTGACACTTTATGTTAGCAGCAATATAAAGCCTGATTCTTAACGTCATATCTGAATCAGTAACGAGAAACAGCCCTCCTACAGATGTAGAGGGCTGTTTTTTATGGCTATTAGATCAGGCTAAACTCGACGAGCAATGGGTTATGATCAGATGCCTGAGTCACCAATACGGAAGATTGGTTAACGGCCAGTTCACGATAAAAGACGAAATCCAGCGGTCGACCAAACCCCTTGCGCCGCCGATCATCAACAAAATGTACCTCCTGCAATCCCATCCTTGTCGCAAACCGATTAAGTGCGTTGATACGCTGCTGACTCCATGCATTAAAATCCCCAGCCATGATTGCTGGCCCTTGATGGTGTACGAGCTGCTCCCCAATTGCAGCCAGCTGCTTGGTATACACCTCAACGCCAAAACTAAAGTTAACAGCATGGATATTGATAACCATCAGCCTTTGCCCATTCTGAAGCGCATAGACCGTCACCAGAGAGGACTTGGCCAAACGCAACAAGGGCTCTCTTTCACGTAAAGGACAGCAATATACCGGCTGAGCAGCTGACAGCGTCATCACACCAGATGGATGTTGCGGGAGAATAATGGCGGGCACCTGATCGGCAGAGAGGTAGTTACTGGTTGCAAAACGGATGAGGTCTGGCGTACTTTGCGCCTCCTGCAACAGGACTAGCTGAGTACCTTTACCGAAATTCTGTAGAACAGAAAGCCAATTCATTCGTTGTTGCTTGAAAATATTCCACACCATGACGCGCAAAACATCTCCCTCCAGCAACAATGAGCCTGTCGGTAGCGCTTGCCCCGGATAATGCATTTCCCCAGGAGGAAAGATACGCTCAACTGGTTGGCCAGCAACATACCTCATTGCATAGGTTTTCTTCCGCACGCCTTATCCACTATCAGTTTTAATACACTAAATACCCTATCAAAAAAGAACGCTCTTTTGTTATAAGAATTTTATCGCAGACTTGCAATGTACGCCTGGAAATAGAGAAGGGAAAAACGAAATGGTGAGCAAAAACAAAAAGTAAGAGGAAGATAAAAAGAGGAATTCATCTAAAAGATTCTAATATCTAAATATGCAAAAAGCCCTAAGCTAATGCTTAGGACTTTTTGCATAATAAGTGGCGGAACGGACGGGGCTCGAACCCGCGACCCCCTGCGTGACAGGCAGGTATT
>NZ_JBJXVK010000023.1:0-91026 GCF_046159765.1 Pectobacterium artocarpous | reverse complement strand
ATATGGTGCTGGTTTATTAGCACTGGGTTTGTGGGGATCCCTCAGCCCGTAAGGGGGTTAACGCATATGGTGTGGCGCTTATTTGTTTTTCGCGCGCTCGAAGGAAGCAACGATCTCGGCTTTTGCCGCTTCAGCGTTATCCCAACCTTCAACTTTCACCCACTTGCCTTTTTCCAGATCTTTGTAGTGCTCAAAGAAGTGGCCGATCTGTGCACGCAGTAGCTCAGGCAGGTCGTTAACGTCTTTAATGTGATCGTATTCTTTCGTCAGCTTGCTATGCGGAACGGCAACCAGCTTGGCATCTTCGCCTGCTTCGTCGGTCATTTTCAGCACGCCAACAGGACGGCAGCGGATCACTGAACCCGGCTGTAACGGATACGGGGTTGGCACCAGAACGTCAACTGGGTCGCCATCCAGAGACAGCGTGTGGTTGATGTAGCCGTAGTTGCATGGGTAGAACATCGCTGTAGACATGAAACGGTCTACAAACAGCGCACCAGTATCTTTATCAATTTCATATTTGATCGGATCGGCGTTCGCGGGAATTTCAATCACTACATAGATATCTTCCGGCAGATCTTTACCAGCCGGGACATTGTTCAGACTCATGTCGGTTTCCTTCTCTTAAACCTGAAATAGCGTGGCCGTCATTATAGCCAAAAAGCGTTTAATGTCCCCGATTTTTAGCGTGCCAGAGCGCTGTGCGCTCGCGTGAGCTGTTTAAGTAAAAAAACTTTAGTTACTAAATTTTTTTTAAAGAAAGCAGTCTTAATACCGATAAAAACATGATAAAGGTCACGTTATGTGAGGCTTTTCTCCATATTTGTTTATCATTTGTCATTCCAGGAAAACAAAAATGTTAAGAAATATCACAATCAAGATGAGCTTGATTGCTTTGTTAGGAACGATGGTTCTGCTGTTATTGCTGGTCTGCGGAATTGGTATCACCTCAATCAATCAGGGAATCACTTCGCTGACGAGAATCGACAAGATTCAGGGGAAAGAAGTCACGGCGCTGGCAGGGAGTTATACCGCTTCGTTGCGTGCAAGAACGCGCGCGGAGTTGGCTGCTCGCCAGATAGAGAGCGGGCAGACCGATCTCGCGAATGCATCGGTCGCACGAGCGGAAGCCTACGCGGCGCTCTCCCAAAAAGAAATGACGCGCTTTCTTTCTTACGGCACCGTAACGGAACGCGGCGCTCGAATGGCAGCAGAGGTTAAAAGTAACTACGAGCAATACATGAGCCTTGGTGTTCAGCCGATGGTCGATGCGCTGAAGCGCGGTGATGTTGACGCCTACTACCAACTGCTAGAGGACGTGTTGCCGCCGCTCAGCGTTAAGGTGGATAAAGTGACGAACGAATTTCGCGACTTCGCGCTGGAAGTGGGGGAAAACATGCTCACGCAAGCAGAAAGCTTTGCGTTCGAGCGTCTGACGATCATTGGTATCGCCTGTGTCGTTGTTATTCTGCTGGTGTTTGCGGCCTGGATTGCGCTGAAGCGTTCTATCCTGTCCCCGCTTGAAGATACGGTCGTGCAGCTGGAGTTTATTGCCCGTGGTGATTTGACCCAGCACATTGCCGATGGCGGCAATAATGAAATTGGCCGCCTGATTCGGTCAATGCAGACAATGCAGTCTTCGCTGGCCACCGCCGTTGGGCGCGTCCGCGATGCGGGTATGCAGATCGACGTGGGGACTCGTGAGTTGTCTTCCGGCAATACTCATCTGGCTGCGCGTACGGAAGAGTCAGCCTCATCGTTGGAAGAAACCGCCGCGAGTATGGAGCAGTTGACTGCTACGGTAGCACTGAACGCGGAGAGCGCGGAGCAAGCACATACGCTGGCGCAAAATGTGTCCGACATCGTCAATAAGGGCAGTGAGACCGTGGGCAGCATGATTGAGAAAATGCAGATGATCTCCAACAGTTCGGAGCGTATTGCCGATATTCTGGCTGTAATTGACGGCATTGCGTTCCAGACCAATATTCTGGCGCTAAACGCGGCGGTTGAAGCTGCACGTGCGGGTGAGCAGGGACGTGGGTTTGCCGTGGTGGCGGGTGAAGTCCGCAATCTGGCGCAGCGCAGTGCGCAATCGGCCAAAGAGATTAAAACGCTGATGGAAGAATCTCAGAGCCGCGTCAGTGAAGGCACCGTGATGGCAAAAATGGCGGGTGAGACGATGAATGATGTCTCTGACGCGGTCGAGCGTGTGACGTCCCTGATGCGTGAGATCTCAACGGCAACGCGTGAACAGAGCAATGGGATTGGGCAGGTGAATATGGCGGTGTCGCAGATGGATGAGGTTGCACAGCAAAATGCGTCTCTGGTCGAAGAATCCGCCGCGGCCATGCGCTCGCTGGAAGTTCAGGCGCGTTTGCTGGCTGAAAGCATGGAACAGTTTAAAGTGCAGTCGCAGGAATTTACCGCTATCGAACGATTCTAGTCATACGTCATAAAAAAACTCCCGTGAAAACGGGAATTTTTTTGCCTTATTCTTCGGGGAGAGTAGGTTCGTCCTCTGGCTGTTTCTTCTTACGCAGTTTGTTCCAGATTTTACTTTCCTGTCCGCGCCACAGGCGTTGAATATTGTCGTGGTGACGCATCAGTATCAGACAAGAGAGCATCGCGACGGGGAAAGTGAACTGTGGCTTGAACCACCAGACATAAAACGGTGCGATGAGCGCACTGACGATGGCACCGAGTGAGGAATAGCCGCTCAGCAGAACAGTCAGTAGCCAGGTGCCGGTCATTAGGCCCGTCAGATCCCAGCCGATCGGGGCGATGGCGCCAAAAGCCGTTGCCACACCTTTGCCGCCGCGAAAGTGGAAAAAGACCGGGTAGATATGGCCGAGGCAGGCTGCAATGGCGGTTAACCCGAGATACAGCGGGGGAACGCCCAGTGCGTAAGCGCCCCAGACTGGCAGCATGCCTTTCAGGACATCAAAAACCAATACGGTTGCAGCGGCAGACTTGCCGCCAATACGTAATACGTTAGTCGCTCCGGGGTTCCCGGAACCATGCTGACGCGGGTCAGGTAGTCCTGTAATTCTGCAAAACAAAATTGCACTGGAAATAGATCCACACAGATACGCGATTAACATCATACCAAGCGCGGTAACACTCATAACGTCATTCCGTTTAATAAGGGTCGTTTTACTCTTCTCATCTGTGGATAATACGCACATTCCGTCGGAAGTGGTATCCGACAGCGACAGAAACAGAGAGTGGCGTGATGGATATCGTATTTATTGAAGAACTTACTGTAATCACAACGATTGGTGTTTACGATTGGGAACAGACTATCCAGCAGAAACTGGTGTTCGATATCGAAATGGGCTGGGACAACCGTCAGGCAGCCGCCAGTGACGATGTGAATGACTGCCTGAGTTACGCTGATGTCAGCGATGCGGTGATTGCTCATGTGGAAAACCAGCGCTTTGCTCTGGTAGAACGTGTCGCTGAAGAAGTCGCGCACATGCTGATGCAGCGTTTCTCGATTCCTTGGTTGAGGATCACGCTCAGCAAGCCGGGCGCGGTGGCGCAGGCGCGTCAGGTTGGGGTCATTATTGAACGCGGCACGCGATAAATCTTATTTAACAGAAAAATGCTGATTTATGTGCAACTAAACCGTAACCTAAACAGTCTATAAGCCAGTTATAGCGGCTCGCGAAAGTACGCGGCCGCTTTTTTATGGGCTGCATTTTCGTTTTTATTAGAGGCAAGGATTTTTAGATGACTGACCTGCATTCATTGCTAATCGCATTTATTCTTGGCGTGGTCGAAGGACTGACCGAGTTTTTGCCCGTATCGTCTACGGGGCATATGATTATTGTTGGTCATTGGTTAGGGTTTGTTGATGAGAAAGCCAAGACGTTTGAAGTGATCATTCAGCTTGGCTCGATTCTGGCCGTTGTCGTGATGTTCTGGCGCCGTCTCTTTGGCCTGATTGGGATTCACTTCGGCGAAGTGCCGCATGAGGGGCATACCTCAGGTCGACTGAAGTTGACGCACATCTTGCTGGCAATGATTCCCGCCGTGGTGCTTGGACTGGTTTTCCATGACGTGATCAAATCGTTGTTTTACCCACAGAACGTGATGTATGCGCTGATTGTCGGTGGTTTCCTGCTGTTAGCGGCAGAATGGCTCAAGCCTAAAAAGCCGCGCGCCGTCGGGCTGGATGATATCACGCATCGTCAGGCGTTTATGATTGGTTGTTTTCAATGTCTGGCGCTGTGGCCCGGTTTTTCACGTTCGGGAGCGACCATTTCCGGCGGGATGCTGGTGGGCGTCAGCCGCTATGCGGCTTCTGAATTCTCGTTTATTCTGGCGGTTCCCATGATGCTGGGCGCGACCGTTCTGGATTTGTATAAAAGCTGGCATTTCCTGTCGCTGTCCGATGTACCGATGTTTGCCGTTGGTTTTGTGACGGCGTTTATCGTGGCGCTGATTGCGATTAAAACCTTCCTGAAAGTCATCAAACGCATCTCGTTTGTCTCGTTCGCGATTTACCGTTTTATCGTCGCGGGTGTGGTTTACATGGTGTTTATGTGAGATTGAGAATACCCGTGACCGTGAGATAGAGAAGAGGCCACGCATTAGCGTGGCCTCTTGGTTTCAGGATGCACCAGGTGCATCTGGCTGCTGTGCTTTCCAGTCTGCCAATGCCTGAGTGCGGCGACGTGTCAGCTCATTACGCACGTCAATGCCTTTAAAACCGTCAGCGACGACGTCCGCACTGCTGACCAGGCTGGCAACACGGAAGGCTTCACGCAGATAGTCACTTTGTGGATAAGGCGTATCTTCAAAACCCGCCCGTCCTCGGGCGTCGGCTTCACTCGTGAGCGCTAACTGCTCCAGACGCTGCGGCTTGCGCCAGACGTCAATGGCATCAAATAACTTCAACAGAGTTTTGGGTTGCAGCACCTGCACGGTATGAATCAGGTCGTGATATTCGGCAACCAGTTTCGCCAGATCGCGAATCGGGTTAGGCACGCGCAGGCGTTGACACAGAGCTTCAACCAGTTTAACCCCTGCCGGGCCATGTCCGTGATGCCGTGGCCACAGTTCGGGAGGCGTCAGCCCTTTCCCTAAATCGTGGCACAGCGTAGCAAAGCGTACGTCAATCTCAGAGCTGAGACGTGCAGCCATCGCTACCGTCATCATGGTATGAATACCGGTATCAATTTCCGGGTGCCATTTGGCAGGGGCGGGCACACCGTACAGGTTATCAATCTCTGGAAACAGTACGGCCAGCGCGCCGCAGTCACGCAGTACCTGAAAATAGACATCTGGCGATGACGTGCCGAGTGCTTTTTCCGTCTCTTTCCAGACACGCTCTGGCGTCAGGTAGGCCAGTTCTCCCTCATGCGCCATTTTTTGCATCAGCGCCATGGTTTCCTCTGCAATCTGGAAACCAAGATGGGCAAAACGCGCGGCAAAACGGGCAACGCGCAGCACCCGTAATGGATCTTCGCTGAATGCGTCGGAAACATGTCGTAGCACGCGATTCTCAAGGTCGCGACGGCCATGATAAGGATCGATGAGCTCGCCATGCTTAGTGCGGGCCATCGCATTGATGGTCAAATCGCGGCGGAGCAAATCCTGCTCTAACGTGACATCGGGCGCGGCATGGCAGACAAACCCGGTATAGCCTTTGCCGGATTTGCGTTCGGTACGGGCGAGAGCGTATTCATCTCGGCTAACGGGGTGTAAGAAGACGGGAAAATCTTTTCCAACCTGTTGATAGCCCTGTGCAAGCAGATTTTCCGGCGTCGTGCCGACCACCACCCAGTCTTTCTCGGTCACGGGTAAACCCAGCAGGCTGTCCCGAACAGCGCCGCCGACAAGGTAAATCTTCAACGTCGGGCTCCTGAATCAATAACCAATACTTCACAACATACTACCATCTTTGCGCTGCCGCGTTGCCCGCAGAGCAAAATGCCTGCAAGAAGCAGGCATTTTCCGGTTAACTCATCCAGCGGTCATTTTTCTTTTTGCGCGGGATAATGTGCGGCAACAGTAGACCCAGCAGCAAGCCTATGCCAGCAACGCCGCCGCCATACATAAACCACTGTAGAATGATGGTGCGCTGCTTATCATCAAGCTGGACATTCGCCGCGCTGACTTTCTTCTGCGCAACGATAAGCTGATTTTTCAGATCCTGATTTTCCTGGCGTAACCCGTTGATAACACTATCGCTGCCAGCGACTTTTTGCTGCATATCAGCGGTACGCTGGTTCCAGGTTTGATCGATATTATTCAGTTTGTCAGTCAGGTCTTTGACCTGATTTTCCAGCTCCGGCACTCGTGTGCGCAGGCTTGGCGTATTGCTCAACTGGTCGAGAGGAATCCAGGTCGTGCGATTTTTGTCGTCACGGATCTGCGCATAGCCCGCGTTTTCATTAACGCTGAGCAACGTGACCTCTGCACCCGCATTCAGTGTGCCGACGATACGATATTGATTGCCTGGGCCGCTGTGGACATACGTCAATAACTCATCGGAAATATAGCGTTTTTCTTCCGCCTGTGCGCTCCAGCTCAGCGTGAGAGAAAATAAAGTAAAACAGAGTAAGCCTAATTTCTGCATAAGATCATCATGTTGCGTTAATGGTGGTCTGATAGTAGAGGCTTAAGTCTGACGAGGCAATGTATAAACCGAAATGAGAACAGTCTTAGAAGGCGGTGGGAGGCGTGTTTAAGCGTGGAACATGACGTACTTAATGGGCGGTTTGCATAAGAAATGCGCGCTTGTTCGCAGGTGAAAAAGAGTGTGTGCGGTAAGGGTAGTAAGGTGAAGTAAAATGTTATTTACTGACAGGATAATGAATGTGGTCTTGGTGTTGTGAATACTATGAGTGAAGAGATTGAACTGAAGTTTATTGTTCATCCAGACAGCGTTGAATTGCTGCTGACGCAACTGGCTGAATGGGAGAGTGATTATAGCCAGTATGAGCCTATGCGTGCTCAGCGTCTGAGCAATACTTATTATGAGACGGCGGATAATTACCTGCGTCGCAATGGTATTGGCCTGCGTATTCGTGGCGAGAATGAACGCTATGAAATGACGGTGAAGACAGCCGGTAAGGTCATTGGCGGGCTGCATCAACACCCCGAATATAATGTTGCGTTGGAGAAAGCTGAGCTGGATCTCAGCCTGTTTCCGGCGGAAGTCTGGCCGGAAGATTGCGACATTGAGGCGTTGCAATCGTCGCTCAACCCACTGTTTAGTACGGATTTTACGCGTGAAAAGTGGGTGTTTACTTACTACCAGAGCGTGATTGAGGTTGCGTTAGATCGCGGTGAGATTCGTGCCGGGGATCTAAGTGAACCGCTGTGCGAACTGGAAATGGAGCTTAAGCTGGGGCAGACCACCCATCTGCTGGAACTGGCAAAAGAAATCGCGGAGTTTGGCGGTATGCGGCAGGGCAGCCTCAGTAAGGCTGCGCGCGGATACCATCTAGCTAAAGGTAACCCGGTTCGCGAGTGCCTTCCTCTCAATAGATTGGTTGTCGATCCAAAAACCACTATCGATCAGGCCATCCGTGCGGCGCTGGAACTGGCGTTGAGCCACTGGCAATACCACGAAGAACTGTGGGTTAGAGGGAATCCTTCTGCTCGTGGTGCGCTGCCTGAGGCCAGCGCGTTGATGCGTGAAATGCTGGTACTGGTAGGCGGTGTCGTGCTACGCAAGGTCACCACGCTTTTTCGTTCTGCTCTTGCTACTTTGGAGGCTCGGTTACAAAGCTCCAGCGGCGCAGACGTCTGTTACAGCACTGACTACCTGCAAAGTAAGTTGGTACTGACTTCCTGGCTGGTCGAGTCCGGCTGGAGGGACCACATGGATAATAAAGATCGCATTAAGCTACAGGGATCGTTCAAACGCTTTGCCGACATCATGCTAAGCCGTATCACCGCCGATCTGAAAAGCGCTTTTGCTTCTAAATTGACGGAAACACAGTACGAACAGCAAATCCCTCGTCTGCAACGTAATATCTGTGCTTTTCTTCTCTTATCCGGCGCATATCCGGTGGAACAAGTGGAAGCCTATGTTGAACATTGGCGAGCGTTATTACAGGAAATAGAGCGACTCGCTGCCGGGAAGGCGCCTTCCGTGTATCTGGAAGCCTACCGTAAAGAGGTGCTGACCCTGTCTCCGTTCTGGCTACATAGCGGCGGATAGTTACAGTAACCGTTAACTGCCGCTTGTCAGTAAGGGTAGGCGGCGCATTAAGGGACCCCCCCATGCCGATACTTCCTTTGCCTGCTTTACCTCTGCTTTTGGCGGAACAATCTCAGCGTGCGCTCTCGCGTTTGCGGGAAGCCGCGCCTGATGAACCGATAACGGACAGCGACGCCGTTGTTTTGGCATTGAGCGATTTTGTCAGCGATGCGCTTGCGCTGCATCCTGACTGGTGGCAAGGGATTCATCAGCAACCGCCGCAGCCCGAAGAGTGGCAGCACTATGCCGACTGGTTGAAGAACGCTCTGGCCGATGTTAACGATGAAAATGCGTTGATGGCGACATTACGTCGGTTTCGCCGTCAGATGCTGACGCGCATTGCGTGGTCGCAGGCGCTACAAACCAGCACCACGGAACACACGCTGCATCAGTTGAGTGAACTGGCCGAAGTGGTGATTGTCGCAGCCAGAAGCTGGCTATATCAGGCCTGCTGTCGCGAGTGGGGAACGCCTTGCAACCCGCAGGGTGTAGCTCAGCCGCTGCTGATTCTTGGCATGGGAAAACTGGGCGGGGGAGAGCTTAACTTCTCTTCGGATATCGATCTGATCTTCGTCTACCCCGAAAATGGTCACACGCAGGGGGGGCGGCGCGAGCTGGATAACGCGCAGTTCTTCACACGTCTGGGGCAACGGCTCATTAAGGTGCTGGATCAGCCGACCGTCGATGGTTTTGTTTACCGTGTGGATATGCGGCTACGTCCCTTTGGCGACAGTGGACCGCTGGTACTCAGCTTTGCGGCCATGGAAGATTATTATCAGGAGCAGGGCCGCGACTGGGAACGCTATGCGATGGTCAAAGCGCGCCTGATGGGCGGAATGGACGATGCTTATAGTCAGGAACTGCGCAGTACGCTGAAGCCTTTCGTCTTCCGGCGCTATATTGATTTCAGCGTGATCCAGTCGCTGCGAAATATGAAGGGCATGATTGCCCGCGAGGTTCGTCGCCGGGATCTGCGCAACAACATCAAGCTGGGCGCAGGTGGGATTCGTGAAATCGAATTTATTACGCAGGTTTTCCAACTGATTCGTGGCGGCCGTGAGCCGGGATTACAGGGGCGTTCGCTGCTGCCGACGCTCCAGCATGTGGGGGCGCTGGGGTTATTAACGCCGCAGCAGGTGCTCGATCTCAGTAACGCTTACCTGTTTCTGCGCCGTCTGGAGAACCTGTTGCAGGCCATTGCCGATGAGCAGACCCAAACCCTGCCGGGTGATGAACTGAACCAGCAGCGGATGGCGTGGGGAATGGGGGTCGACAACTGGGACACACTGCAATCCATGCTGTCGCAGCATATGCAGGCGGTGCGCCACGTATTTGATGATCTGATTGGCGATGATGCGCCAGACAATAATGATATTCCCGAACATAGCAGCTATAGCAGTCTGTGGCAGGATACGCTGGATGACGGTGAGTTGGCCCCGCTGACGCCACATCTTACGGAAATCGTGCATGAGAAGCTGATGAAGACGATTGTGGCGTTCCGCTACGATGTGGCGAAACGCACGATAGGGCCGCGCGGGCGGGATGTGCTGGATCAGCTTATGCCGTGCTTACTGGCGGAGGTCTGCGCTCGTCAGGAGGCGGATACGGTATTGTCTCGATTAACGCCGCTGCTGCTGGGGATCGTTACTCGTACCACCTATCTCGAACTGTTGTTGGAGTCCCGAGCTGCGCTCGGTCAGTTGATTCGCCTGTGTGCGGCTTCGCCGATGGTGGCCAGCCAACTGGCTCGCTATCCCCTGCTACTGGATGAACTGCTCGATGCGTCCACGCTGTATCAGCCGACGGCACCGGGCGCGTATGCCGATGAGCTACGCCAGTATTTGATGCGCGTTCCTGAGGATGATGAAGAACAACAGTTGGAAGCAGTTCGCCAGTTTAAACAGTCGCAACAACTCCGCATCGCTGCTGGTGATATCGGCGGCGTCCTACCGGTGATGAAAGTGAGCGATCACTTAACGTATTTGGCAGAAGCGATTATCGCGGCAGTGGTTCAGCAGGCGTGGGGACAGATGGTGGCACGCTACGGCCAGCCGTCCCATTTGCAGCATCGTGAAGGTCGTGGGTTTGCCGTGATTGCCTATGGCAAGCTCGGCGGCTGGGAGCTGGGGTATAGCTCCGATCTGGATCTGGTGTTCTTGCTGGATTGCCCATCAGACGTGATGACGGATGGCGAACGCAGTATTGATGGTCGCCAGTTCTACCTGCGTCTCGCACAGCGTGTGATGCACCTATTTAGCACCCGGACGTCATCAGGCATTTTGTATGAAGTGGATGCCCGTCTGCGGCCATCTGGCGCGGCTGGCATGTTGGTGAGTACGGTAGAAGCATTTGATGAGTATCAACGTAATGAGGCGTGGACGTGGGAGCATCAGGCGCTGGTGCGCGCACGCATGGTGTACGGCGAAAGCGGTGTGCAGCAGACATTTGAGTCTATTCGCCGCCGCATTCTCTGCGCAGAGCGTGACGCGGATACTCTGCGAACTGAAGTGCGAGAAATGCGGGAAAAAATGCGTCAGCATCTGGGAAACAAAGATAAAACGCGCTTTGACATCAAAACGGATGCGGGCGGCATTACGGATATCGAATTTATCGCCCAATATCTGGTGCTGCGTTACGCCGCTCAGGAGTCGCGTTTGACCCGTTGGTCAGACAATGTGCGCATTCTGGAACTGATGGCGCAATATGGCGTAATGGAAGAGAGAGAAGCCAATGCGCTCAAGCTGGCCTATGTCACCATGCGTAATGAGCTGCACCATCTGGCCTTGCAGGAACTGTCTGGTCGAGTCAGCAAAGATCGGTTTGTGGCGGAGCGAGAGCAGGTGCTAGTAAGCTGGAATAAGTGGCTGGTGGGAGAGTAAATGTCCTCTGTCTATCTAGACAAGGGGTTATTGATAAATGCCGCGTCTGGTGATGCGGCGGTGACGTGTAATAATCGTGCCTATGATATTATTACGCGCATTATGCGAAATAAGCCTGGAGTAGAGGATGAAAGTGACGCTGCCTGATTTCCGTCAAGCGTGTGTGTTAGTGGTGGGTGATGTCATGCTGGATCGTTACTGGTATGGGCCGACCAGCCGAATTTCACCAGAGGCACCCGTCCCTGTGGTCAAGGTGGACACGATCGAAGAGCGTCCTGGCGGTGCGGCGAATGTCGCGATGAATATCGCAGCGCTGGGCGCGGGGTCGCGACTTGTGGGGCTAACGGGGATTGATGATGCTGCACGCGCGCTGAATGCCAAACTTGGCGAAGTGAATGTGAAGTGCGATTTTGTCTCGGTTCCTACACACCCGACGATTACCAAACTGCGTGTGCTATCGCGTAATCAGCAACTGATCCGACTGGATTTTGAGGAAGGCTTTGAGGGGATTGATCCCCAGCCGATCATCGAGCGTATTCAACTGACGCTGCCAAAAATTGGCGCACTGGTTCTGTCTGACTATGCAAAAGGCGCGTTAGCCCACGTGCAAACTATGATTCAGACGGCAAAAGCCGCAGGTGTTCCGGTGCTGATCGACCCGAAAGGCACGGACTTTTCCCGCTACCGCGGTGCGACGTTGCTGACGCCGAACCTGTCTGAATTTGAAGCGGTTGCTGGACGCTGCAAAACGGAAGAAGAGCTGGTTGAACGTGGTATGCAACTGGTGGCCGATTACGATCTGTCCGCATTGCTTATCACGCGTTCCGAGCAAGGAATGACGCTGCTACAGCCTGGTAAGGCACCGTTGCATTTGCCAACGCAGGCGCAGGAAGTGTATGACGTGACCGGTGCGGGCGATACCGTCATTGGCGTGCTGGCCGCTGCGCTGGCGGCGGGTAACCCGCTGGAAGAAGCCTGTTTCCTGGCGAATGCTGCCGCAGGCGTCGTTGTTGGCAAACTGGGTACGTCAACGGTCACTCCGATTGAGTTGGAAAATGCGATCCGTGGCCGTGCCGATATCGGGTTTGGCGTGATGACAGAAGAACAACTGAAACATGCGGTTGAACTGGCGCGCCAGCGGGGCGAAAAGATTGTGATGACCAACGGCTGCTTCGATATTCTGCACGCTGGGCACGTATCTTATTTGGCAAACGCCCGCAAACTTGGCGATCGGTTAATCGTTGCAGTCAACAGCGATGCTTCAACCAAACGCCTAAAAGGGCCGACTCGCCCCGTCAACCCGTTGACGCAGCGGATGATCGTGCTGGGTGCGCTGGAAGCCGTCGATTGGGTTGTGCCGTTTGAAGAAGATACGCCGCAACGCCTGATTGCCAGCATTCTGCCGGACATTCTGGTGAAAGGCGGAGATTATCAGCCAGATCAAATCGCTGGTAGCGAAGAAGTCTGGGCTAACGGCGGTGAAGTGAAAGTCCTGAACTTTGAGGACGGCTGCTCCACGACGAACATTATCAATACGATTAAAGCCAACGCCTCTGAATCTTAAAAATAAAACTGACGGCGTTTGAATCATTATGTCGCCGTTCAGGCCGCAAGCTAATGATTCTCGCTTTGCTCATCATGGGCGAGAATCATAACAATCATAACGCCGACAGGGCGACACGTCAGATAAAACAGGTATGAAACCAGTGAAGAAAGAACCAGCCGAAGTGAATGCGGTCGCACTGCGGGTTGCGGAGTTGCGCCGGGTCTTACGCCATCACGAATACAAATATCATGTTGAAGATGCGCCCGAAATCCCTGATGTTGAATATGACAAACTCATGCAGGAACTGAAAGCATTGGAGGCGGATCACCCCGCGCTGGTAACCAGCGATTCTCCTACGCAGCGAGTGGGGGCGGCACCGTTGGCGGCATTTGAACAGGTACGCCATGAAGTGCCGATGTTATCGCTGGATAACGTATTTGATGAAGAGAGCTATCTGGCCTTCAGCAAGCGAATTAGCGACAGGCTGAAAAATGGTGACGATCTGACATTCTGCTGCGAGCTAAAGTTGGATGGTTTAGCGGTGAGCCTGTTGTATGAAGACGGTGTTCTGGTTCAGGCGGCCACGCGCGGTGATGGAACGACCGGGGAAAATATCACCAGCAACATTCGTACTGTTGGGGCGATTCCATTACGCCTTGAAGGTGAAAATATTCCGCGCCGCGTTGAAGTGCGTGGTGAAGTGTTTATGAAACACAGCGGTTTTGAAAAGCTGAACGAAGAAGCCCGCCGTACAGGGAGCAAAGTCTTTGCTAATCCGCGTAATGCCGCTGCTGGATCGCTGCGCCAACTCGACCCACGCATTACCGCTAAACGTCCGCTGACTTTCTTCTGCTATGGCGTCGGTCTGTTGGAAGGCGGTGAACTGCCTGCAAGCCACTGGGAGCGGTTGATGCAGTTCAAGGCGTGGGGATTGCCGGTTAGCGATAAAATTAAGCTCTGTACTGGATCGGCCGAAGTGCTCGATTTTTATCGCCAGGTTGAACAGACGCGCAGTTCGTTAGGCTTTGATATTGATGGTGTCGTTGTCAAAGTGGATTCTCTGGCATTGCAGGAGCGATTAGGGTTCGTTGCTCGTGCACCCCGCTGGGCGGTGGCTTTTAAATTCCCAGCGCAAGAACAGTTGACTTGGGTGCGTGATGTTGAGTTTCAGGTTGGGCGCACAGGGGCAATTACGCCGGTCGCGCGTCTGGAGCCGGTCGCGGTGGCTGGGGTCATCGTTAGCAATGCCACATTGCACAATGCGGATGAGATTGATCGGTTAGGTTTGCAAATTGGCGATCGCGTGATTGTCCGTAGAGCGGGGGATGTGATCCCGCAGATCGTCGGTATCGTGGAATCTGAACGGCCAGAAACAGTACAACCGATCGTGTTCCCTGCGGCCTGTCCTGTGTGTGGATCGGATGTTGAACGCGTCGAAGGGGAGGCTGTTACGCGCTGTACCGGTGGTTTGATCTGTGGTGCCCAGCGTAAAGAGGCGCTGAAGCATTTTGTGTCTCGCCGTGCGCTGGATGTCGAGGGGATGGGTGATAAAATCATCGATCAACTGGTGGAAAAAGAGTACGTCAAGACGCCAGCCGACCTGTTTCGCTTGAGCGCTGGGATCATGACGGGGTTGGATCGCATGGGGCCGAAGTCTGCGACGAATTTGGTCAATGCGCTGGAAAAAGCGAAAAGCACTACGCTGGCGCGCTTTCTGTATGCGTTAGGGATTCGTGATGTGGGCGAATCAACCGCAGCCAATCTGGCGGCCCATTTTGGTTCGCTAGAGGCGCTTTTTGCCGCCGATGAAGAGACACTGCTGGCTGTGCCGGATGTTGGTAAAGTCGTTGCTGCTCATGTGCGTCATTTCCTTGAAGAAGAACATAACCAAACTGTCATCCGTGAACTGACCGATCCCGAAGGCATCAACATTCGCTGGCCTGAGGTTCAGGTCGTCAATGCGGAAGAGATCGACAGCCCATTTGCCGGAAAAACGGTGGTATTAACCGGATCGCTGAGCATTTTGTCCCGCGACGAAGCCAAAGATCGACTCACGGCGTTAGGGGCAAAAGTGAGTGGCAGTGTCTCGAAGAAAACCGACATGGTGATCGCGGGTGAAGCCGCTGGCTCTAAGCTGGCGAAGGCGCAGGAACTGGGGATCCCGGTGCTCGACGAGGCGGAAATGGTCCGACTATTCGGAGAGTAAGCGGTGGAAAAAGAAGACCTGATAGACATTGCCAGGATGCAGATGCCCTTTGGTAAATACAAAGGGCGAGTGCTGATTGATTTACCGGAAGAGTACCTGCTGTGGTTCTCCCGCAAGGACGAATTTCCTAACGGTCGTTTAGGGGAATTGATGAAAATGACGCTGGCAATCAAGATAGAGGGTCTGCAAGGGTTGGTAACACCGCTAAAGCGGCCCCGTTCCTGACCATCCATTTTCTGCGGTAACTTTTGACGAAAAAGTCGCTTCAATCAAGCAAAGCTGGTCGTTTAAGACTTATTTTAGGAGAAACACGGAGATGAGGTTCCCGTAGCGATACCTCACCTCGTTGTCGCTCCGTGTATCTCGGTTTTTAAACGATTGGCATTAGCAGGCAATGAAGCGACCTTTTACCTTTACTGGCTATCCCACCCCTGACGCAGACTAGACGTAAATATTAATCTGGTTGTCTGCTGTTGGACGGTTAACGCCTTCTTGTTTAGCACTTTGTGTCGAAGAAGAATCAGACTGTTGTTCTGATTTTTCACTCTGCAAGCGTGCAATTTGTGCCTGTAACGTCTGGATCTGTGCTTGGATTGCCTGTTGTTGTTGTTCGATCAGTTTACGTTCTTCATCACTTTCAGCATTGGAAGCGGATTCGGTCAGTTTACTTACCTGTTTGGTCAGCGTTTGAACCTGCTTAGTTAGCTGAGCAATTTGTTGCTCTGAGGTATTGCTGCTTTTACTGCTGCTTGCTGTTGTCGTTACGTTGATACTGCTGATGGTGTTTGACATTTTTCCCTCCTGAAAAGATGCCGATATACCCGAATGATGTGGGGTACAAGCTGTTACATCGGCAATTTAAGCACTTTCTCGAGGGGGATATTGTTGGTAATGAAACATGAAATACCCACTTTTCCGATAGTGAATGTAACAAAATGTATTGGTCAGGAAAGGGAAAGAAATTAAAGAGGACAATGCATCAGATATTACGGTCAGACGTAGATATCGACACCGATTTTTTCTTTATTTTCAGTTTGTTGTGATGTCGCTTTTGACGCAGCCTCGGCCGCTTTCTTTTCTGCTTCTTCTTTTTGGATACGGGCAATTTCGGCATAGCGTGCCTGAATTTGCGCCTGGATCAAATCATCTGCTGCTGTTTGATAAGTTTGCGCTCGGCTTCACTTTTCGCTTTTTCGGCGTATGCGCCCAGCTCTTTTAGCTTTTAGTCAGCTGCTTTATTTGATTTTGTATCGCGGAAATTTTTTGTTGAGCGCCACTACCCGATTATAGGTGGATGAAGCTTTACTCTCTGTATTTGATGCAGACTTATTGGACACAGAAGCCGCCACTGCTACGTTTGACAACGTACTCATTGTAATCCGGCTGATATCATTAGATATCACTTCCTCCTGAAATAAGTCAATTCTCCGATTATCATCTGATGTGTCGCGCTTTTCTTGACGAAAAGCTTACAAACGGGTTGGGCTACTGTGCATTCGCTGGAAGGAAAAAGAAGGCTGCTGGCAAGGGCGCTGTCCTGCTCCCTTGCCGTAATTGAAAAGATGACGCCCGTTAACTGCCGTACACGTTAATTGCGCTATTCAGCCGTCTGGCCTGAAGATTTAGCCCTTCAGCGGCTTCTGTAGAGTGCGTAACCATATCGGTATTGCGCTGTGTCATTTGTTCTATCTGTGCAATAGAGGTATTGATCAGGCCCAATGCCGAGGTTTGCTCATGTGTTGCGTTGCTGATCTCTTTGATCATGCCAGAGACTTGCAAGACTTCATCAACGATGTCGCTGATATTTTTGCCCGCGTTTTCTACCATTGTGCTGCCTTGTTTCACGCTCTCAACGTTGGCGTCGATGAGCGCTTTAATCTCCTTGGCCGCAGAGGCGGAATGCTGCGCTAAATTACGAACCTCGGCGGCTACCACGGCAAACCCTCGTCCCTGTACGCCGGCACGCGCTGCTTCAACCGCCGCATTCAGCGCAAGGATGTTAGTCTGGAAGGCAATACTGTCTATCACGCCAATGATATCAACGATTTTATCGCTGGCGCTGGAAATGGAATCCATCATGCCAATGGCTTCCTTCATGATATTGCCACCTCTCAGTGCGGTACTGCTGGCGGCTTCTGCCATGGTGGTAGCCTGTGCCGCTGTTTCTGCACTCTGCTGCACTGCAACGGTAATTTCTTCAATGGCAGCAGCGGTTTGTTGCAGATTTGTCGAGGTTTCTTCCGTACGCGTATTTAGGTCGATATTGTTTTCCGCCAGCTTATGGCTGACGTTGGTAATACCGTTTACCTGCGTGCTGACGTCATCAACAAGCGAGTGCAAATTCAGGCTAAACTGGTTCACGGAACGCAACAGCAAGCCGATTTCGTCTACCCGATTCAGATGGATATGCTTTACTTTACGGCCTGAGACCACATGCTGAGCCTGCTTCAGTATCGTCCTGATTGGTTGTGCAATTTGCTTTTGCAGAAACTGATCCATGATGACAATGAGTAACAGCGCGAGTGCCAGCAGCCACAGAGGATTCATGCCGCTGAAAGCAAGCAGCGTGGGAACGATTCCCGCCGTCAATACCGCGATGCGTAAGCGCCAGCGGACTGGCAATTTCTGCAACAGCGACAGTGGCGCAAAGAGTCCGGTACGAACCACCAGCCCTTTGTAGAATTTACGGTTGCCCGCCTGTTTTTTCTGTACGGCGCTATACAGTGTGTCGGCAGACTTGATCTCTTCGGCGCTGGGCGTGTTACGTACCGAGATATAGCCCGCGAGATGCTCTTGCTGGTAGACCGGCGTAACGTTGGCGCGAACCCAGTAGTGATCGCCGTTGTTGCGACGATTTTTGACGAGTCCGGTCCAGCTATCCCCCTGTTTCAACGTAAACCACATGTCGGCATAGGCTTCAACGGGCATGTCAGGATGACGCACAATATTGTGTGGTTGGTTGATGAGTTGCTCTTCAGAAAAACCGCTAACTTTAATGAAGGCAGAGTTGGCATAAGTAATGTGGCTGTGAATATTTGTCGTGGACATCAATATAGTGTCCATGTCTAACAGATACTCCTGCTGTGTAACAGGTGTATTCACTCTCATGAGAACCCCCGGCGTACGTATCCCACTCAGTTCCCAGGTTCAGCCATACTGACCGCTCTTCTCGTCTCAGTTGTTCTGATTATTACAGAGGCTGATACGTTGTGTCGCTGCCGCGTGGTACATCCCGTGAAATCTGTTAGGAATATTGCTGTGTAAATATTCAAGTTATTCAAATGGGTATACTGAAATTTTTTGGGCGACTCACTCATTTATATAAAGTAATGCCAGGTATTGTTTATGAGCGGGCTTATTGACCCTATATTGTGCGTGATGGTGATTTTGTAACTATATTTTTGTAACAAACATTTCATCAGTGTTAGCACGATTTTTCAGCACGCATAAATTTATGATGAGGACGGTTACCTGTCAATTGATTCATTTTATTGGCAATAAATAATCGGTAAAAATGATTTAAAATAGGTAGGGAGGTAAATAGGGGGTAAAGGGTTTTTGGAATCAATGAAATTGACGCTAAGAAGAATTATTTGTTAAGTTTTTTTTGTTTTTTCTTTGCGCGAATGAAATTAAATGTTGCCGCGCTGCGGTTTATTTTTTTAATTACCGATTTTATTTCGTTTTTATTGACGCTGAATTTATTGTAGATCAAATAACGCCATCCGCAGGTCAGATAATGGGTCTGGCCTGCGGAGAATGATAATCAGGTCACCGGTGCCGGATTGAAAACGGCCAGTGCGTTATGGAGCCCCCACTGATCGGACCAGGTTTTTTTCTTGCCGCTGGCGATATCCAAAATGAAGTGGAAAAGCTGCCAGCCCACATCTTCGATCGTCGCTTCTCCGGTAGCAATCGTACCGGCATCAATATCCATCAGATCGTGCCAGCGGTTTGCCAGTGCAGTACGGGTTGCCATTTTGATGACGGGCACCGCGAGCAGACCATAGGGCGTACCGCGACCGGTGGTGAAGACCTGCACGGTGATACCGGAAGCAAGCTGTTGCGTGCCGCACACGAAGTCACTGGCGGGCGTTGCGGCGTAAATCAGCCCGCATTTGGTTGGGCGCTGGCCGGGGGACAGAACTTCGACAATGGCGCTGGTGCCGGATTTGGCGATGGAGCCGAGCGCTTTTTCCACCACGTTCGCTAGTCCTCCTTTTTTATTGCCCGGAGAGGGGTTGGCGCTACGATCGGTCTGGCCGCTGTCGAGGTAATTATCGTACCAGGCCATTTCTTCCAGCAGACGTTTACCAACTTCTTCATTGATGGCGCGCGGTGTTAACAGATGAATGGCGTCGCGGACTTCGGTCACTTCGGAGAACATCACGGTTGCGCCGCAGCGTACCAGCAGGTCGGACGCAAAACCGACGGCTGGATTAGCGGTAACGCCAGAGAAAGCATCGCTGCCGCCACACTGCATGCCGACAACCAATTCTGATGCCGGACAGGTTTCTCGCTGACGTTTGTTCAACTGTTGCAGGTGTTTGTCTGCCATCGTCAGAATGTCATCCACCATCGATCTAAAACCCACGTGGTGTTCATCCTGCAAGCGGACAATACTGCTGTCATCAAGGGCGATGGTCTGTACGTCTGACGTCCCTTCCAGCAGGCGTTCTGGCTGTAATTTTTCACAGCCTAACCCTACCACCAGTATCTCGCCGCCAAAATTCGGGTTCAGCGCCAGATTGTGAATGGTGCGAATAGGAACGACTGCAGCAGGCGCGTTGATCGCGACGCCGCAGCCGTAGAGATGGTTGAGCGCGACAACGCCGTCCACATTGGGATATTTTGGTAACAAATCCCGCTCGATAATTTTGACGACGTAGTCCACCACGCCCGCGACGCAGTGCACGCTGGTGCTAATGCCCAGCAAATTTTTCGTACCTACGCTGCCATCGGCGTTGCGGTAACCTTCAAAGGTGTAGCCTTCCAGCGGAGGAAGGGAAGGCGGGATTCTGGTCGCCAGCGGCAGGGTGTCCAGTGCGGGGGCCTGAGGCAACTCGACTAAGGATTCATCAATCCAGCTTCCTTTAGCAATATCGCGCAGCGCATACCCGATAATTTCACCATAGCGGATAATTGCGCCTGATTTGGCGATATCAACAAGGGCAACTTTGTGACCCTGCGGAACATGTTCAATTAATTCCAGATTATCATTAAAACGGGTTCCGGCACGTAAGCCATTATTATTAACAACAATGGCAACATTATCAGAATCGTGGACTTTAATATAAAGTGGCTGCTCTTGTGCAGCATTACTTTCTGATTTCTCTGACATGATGCAAGCCTTTATTATTGGTTTATCAGAAACGCCGTGGCAACGATTACCACGCTATTACTTCATTGCTCGATAATGAGTATACGTGAGGTTCTTTTCTCGTACATTATGCAATTGACCTAAGCCAAGGGTTTTTACTTCTGATTTATCAGGCGAAGACCCAGTTTTTGGTGAGTTTGATCACATTCTTTCGGTGCGTGGTTTTTAAGACTGAAATAAAAATAATATCTATGAGTGTAAAAAGAGAATGACGGGATTTTTCGTGAAATACCTCGCACTATATAGGGCAAGTGCACCAACATATTCAAAAGGACATTTTTAATGTTGGGCTTTTATCTAGTGAGCGGTCTGTAGGTAAAATTTATAATGATCTGGCGAATTGATGATGTCAGCGAATTACTTTGAAGCTATATAGCCTGGCTATTCGCAAAAAATAAAAATGGGAATTTAACTATCCACTGATCTTCATTCTGATAACCCTACACCGTTATCTGTTATTCGGAATGAATGAGCGAACCGCGATTGAAGCAGGAGTTCATCATGAATACAGTAAGCTCAGCAGCTGGCGCGATACAAAAGAGAACAAACGCCCGCTACTGGATTGTCGTGATGTTGTTTATTGTCACGTCATTTAACTATGGCGACCGTGCCACTATCTCGATAGCAGGCTCTGCCATGTCAAAAGATATTGGCCTGGATGCTGTCGGTATGGGGTATATCTTCTCCGCGTTTTCGTGGGCTTATGTTATCGGTCAAATCCCTGGTGGTTGGCTGCTTGATCGCTTTGGCTCAAAACGCGTCTACTTCTGGAGTATTTTTACCTGGTCACTCTTCACGTTACTGCAAGGGTTCGTTGATCTCTTTCCTACCACGGCATCTATTGTCATTGCACTGTTCTTGTTGCGTTTTATGGTGGGGATTTGCGAATCGCCTTCTTTTCCTGGCAACAGCCGTATCGTTGCAGCCTGGTTCCCGGCACAGGAACGTGGTACTGCCGTAGCGATCTTTAACTCTGCACAATATTTTGCGACAGTAATTTTTGCTCCCATCATGGGGTGGCTGGTGCACGCTGTTGGTTGGGCGCACGTGTTCTGGTTTATGGGCGGATTGGGGGTCATCCTCAGCTTCATCTGGTTGAAAGTCATCCACGATCCTAAAGATCATCCAGGAGTGAATCAGGCTGAATTGGACTATATAGAAGCGGGCGGCGCGTTGATTAATATGGACGCGGCATCGAATAAAGTGAAGGTTTCATCCGCTGAAAAATGGTTCCAAATTAAGCAACTGCTGACTTCTCGTATGATGGTTGGTATTTATCTGGGCCAGTATTGTATTAATGCGCTGACTTACTTCTTTATTACTTGGTTCCCTGTTTATCTGGTTCAGGCTCGAGGTATGTCAATTCTGAAAGCGGGTTTTGTCGCTTCTGTCCCTGCAATTTGCGGTTTTGTAGGCGGTGTATTGGGAGGCGTGATTTCCGATTATTTAATGCGCCGAACCAACTCACTGACCTTTGCGCGTAAGACGCCGATTGTTCTTGGTATGTTGCTCTCGATGTCGATGGTTATTTGTAACTATGTATCGACAGAATGGGTAGTTATTGCATTCATGGCTTTGGCGTTCTTTGGTAAAGGTATTGGTGCGCTAGGCTGGGCAGTCATGGCGGATACCGCACCAAAAGAAATCAGCGGTCTGAGTGGTGGCCTGTTTAATATGTTTGGCAATATCTCCGGTATCGTGACCCCAATTGCTATCGGGTATATCGTAGGGATGACCGGCTCTTTTAATGGTGGCTTAGTTTATGTCGGTATTCATGCTGCGTTTGCTATCATCAGCTATCTGTTTATTGTGCAAAAGATTGAACGTATCGAATTGAAGCCGTTCGTTAAATAATTGCTTAACCATATTGATGCATCGCTATGTCAGCGTTGTTGGGGCATTTTAGTACGTTGGCCTGCCTGCAAATAAAATCACGGGTAAGGAGTAGGTCACTGCCGAACGTTGTAAAAAATGAAGGACCCAACGGACGAAGGAGCTCTGTGACTGAAACATATTTTCTTCCCCCTCTCGATAAGGCATTGCCAGAATCGAGAGGGGAAAGAGTATGTAAGACAAGATGTTCTCGCGACCTATTTTCTCTCTGTGTCGATGACCAGACCCAGCCTAAAACTAGCGGGATTTTATACCGCTAACAGATGTTCAATATGACATGCCGCCGCTAATAATTCACTGTCACTACCATATGCGCCATCAATGTTTAACCCAACGGGTAGATGGCCAGTCGGCGCGACCGGTAATGTAATTGATGGCAGTGCAGCGTTGCTCGCTAGTTCTGTGTTGCGAACGATACGCGCAAACAGATCGGGATTTGCCGCGGCGTTGAGATGTGGCACGGTGCACGGGACTGTAGGATAAGCCAAAATATCGATTTGATGTTTCACGAACATCTCTGCGACAGCGTCACGCAGTCTGGCTAGTGTGCCAAGTGCGGCGATATAGTCCATCGCACTACTATAGTTCGCGCGGGACAAATTACTGTGGATAAAGTGCCGTACCGCAGGATCGCAAATCTCGTTGATGACATCGTTAATTCGATGTCCCCATCCCTGCTCCAGCAGCGCGCGTGGAAAATCGGTCAGAAATTCATAGAACGGTAGCGTAAAAACGATGGCAGAATTTAGCGCGTTGATGGTGCGATCATCAATGGTGACACACTCATATCCCTCACAAGTCAGGCGATCCAGTGCGCGCTGGCAATACATGCGTACCCCATCATCCAATGCTGACCACATCATTGTTGGTAGCCCGATACGGCATGGCATTTTGTGGCTCGGTCTGTCGGCATGCATCAAGACTCCTTGCAGAAAACGAGCATCCTCCGCTGTGCGCGTCAATAAACCGGGCGTGTCTTTCGTGCGCGACACAGGGATGATACCTTCAGACGTAAAACATCCCGTTGTAGGGCGGAATCCGGTGATGCCGCAAAATGCAGCAGGGATGCGTACGGAGCCTCCGGTATCGGTACCGATGGCGACTGGCACAATTCCTGCTGCTACTGCCGCGGCACTCCCGCCGCTGCTTCCTCCGGCACAGTAACCGGGGGCGGCCGGATTACCGACTGTGCCAAAATGAAGATTGATAGAGGTGACACCGCAGGAGAGTTCGTGCATGTTCGTTTTGCCTGCTACGATTGCGCCATGCATTGCAAAGCGTTTAACAATATCTGCATCGTATTTGGCCATACAATCAGCCATGCCCGGCGTTCCCGCGGTTAATCGGTAGCCAGCGACGCTGATATTGTCTTTGTAAGCAACGGGCAGCGCGAAGAGTGGTTTGCCGCGTTTAACCGGATCGGGCTTCGTTGATATTATCTCTCCATCAACTGAGGGGATAAAAAGGTTCAGATGTTGTTGCTGTATGGCCGACTGGTGAACATGTGCACGCATTTCTTCGGTACGGAGGGTGCCCGTGTTCAACGAGTGACAAAGCGATTGAAGCGATAAGTTTGAGATCATACCTGTCCTCCTAAAATACCTGAAGCCTAATAACGGTACGCGGGCTGCATTGCATCCAGCGGGTTACCTTTCACTAGCTGCCCTCCAGTACTGCGAATGACTGCGCAGGCACTATTCAGCGCAGTTTGTACGGCACCTTCACCCCAGCCACCGGTAAATGAACAGCTACAGCCAGCCAGATAAACACCGGGATCGGTATGCGGGGTATTGGCATCCTGAAACTGAAAAAATAGCCGCTGCGAATAGATATCTTCACCAGGATAATTCAGCTTAAAGGCGCCCAACGCATGCGGGTCGGTCAGCCAGTCGTGATGCAAGACATAGCGGTCATAATCGTTATTGAGTGGGATAAGGTGGCGAGCGAATTCCGGGAATGTCTCCATTAATTCATTGATTAAATAGTGACAACGTTCCGTTTTATTCGTCAGGCTCAATAGTTTGTGCGAATCATCCTCCCAAGTATAACTCAGCAGCACTACCCCGTGTCCTTCCGGATTGTCTGGCTCATAGTCCAGGCAATAGACACCGCGTACCAGACCATCAGACTGGATGGTGACGGGCAATGGGTGTTGTAGCCAGAATTTAGTGCGAGTGAGGATGAACAATTTCGATGACCCCGTAAGATGTGTCTCTTTTATCGCTCGTGAGACGTCATGATTGAAAAACATATTGCTTCGGGTCAGGTTATGCACGATCTGCATGGTACGTGGGCTGCTAGTGACGATCACGCGATCAAATTGCTCTTCGTCGCCTTGTTCAAACTTTAACGCTATTTTTCCGTCCACTTTATCTATCTGTTTCACGGTACGTAAATGGATGTGCTCTCTCAGAGGATGACCGTGGACGTTTTGAGAGAGCAACTGTTCAATGAGTCTGGATATTCCACCGACAACTAAGCGCTGATCGACTTCATAACCATTTACAACCAAGCGAATAATTTCAATAAATCCAGCCTGATAAACAGGAAGAAAGCCCCCGGAACCAATGCCTAATGAACCAAAAAGAGCAAAATCATCCGGTTTTTTCCAGCGTTTACGGCCGGGAGGGTTATCGCTACTGAAAATTAAGGCGATCGCCGAATAGAAGGAGTAATCGCCGAAAGCATCGAGCCACGCCTGCCAAGCGGCTTGAACCTCCTTGAAGCGTCGAGCCTTAAGCAGTGATGTGATCGTCAACGGTGCGACAAGTTGTTGGCCGTTATGTCTATAGCCTTCCTGTAGCAAAGCGTGCCAGCCTTCATAAACCTGCAGGAAAAGGGTCGGTGGTTTTTCACCTGCTGGCCAGTAATAGCGTTGACCGCGGTAGTCCAACTCTGTATCCACGATGCCAGGATCGGGGAAGGCTGAAGACGTCGCAATATGGAATTTATCGAGGTAGTGAAACAAACATGTCTCGCTGGATGGAAAGCGCATTGCGCCCATTTCGGCAATTAAATTAGGGAGGTTGGGATCGAAGTGTTGCGACCAGATTCTGCCGCCAATGCGATCGCGCGCTTCAAACAACGTGATGTCACGTACGCCAGCACGCAGTAATTCGAATGCGATAACCAGGCCGCTTAGCCCTGCACCGACGACTGCGATGTGGGGAGGAGCCACGTTTGTAGGAAACGATCCGATGGCACCATACGCTTCTATTTGTTCAAGGAATGCTGCGTAGTCAAAGAGTTGGTCAACGCACGGCATTCCATTTACTGTCTGGAAGTTGGAATTTAGCATAGGTTTTCCTGAATTTCATGATACGAGCAAAATAATTATTATTGAATTGATTATTAAAAATCAATTCATGATTTTTATTTATATCAGCATATATATTTCGGACGCATCGTATGAAATGCTTCATCATGTTGTAATAATTTCCATGTATAATATCATTAGCAGGGTGATTGTATTGATTTTGATTATGTGCTTCACAGGAAGGTTTTTGAGGTATCAATAGAGAAGTAAGGTAAAAGCATTTTTTAATCATAAAGTAAATTATTTAATATGTGGTAAATAAAGATGCGGTTGTCATTGATAATGAAGCGATAAATAAACGGCGATGAGCGTTTTACATGAATCAGTAATGGTGATGTTTTTATTGTTGTTATTCAGGTTGATACTACTTTTTTACCGTGCTATACCATCTTTTAGTCGTTTGTCGTATGGTGGAACGATTTTTTCTATATTTAAAAGAGGTGTTTCATGGATTGTAGCGAGGAAAGAATAAAGCACTTATTAGATTGCCAGAGTTTCTGTTCTCATTTCCCTTATCACGATACACACTTTATTTGTGGCGAGGGAACAATTAACCATCAGCCTGTATTCATTATTATGAATCGAGGGAAAGATTGTGAGTTTAATGTGCACTGGCAATGGAGAACGATTGACCATATTATTCAGACGACAGAGCGCGCTGCTGTCTCTGGTGTGCCGTTAATCTATGTTCAGGATAAATTGGGAGCAAGCGACACTCATTTCAACACCACAAATGTGTTTTCGGAAGATATGTCTTCACTGCTGCTTTCCCCATCGGGAATGGGAAAGGTTAGTGCGTCATTGGCTCGCTTCTCACGTCGCAATGTGCTTATCTCCGTGATCCTAGGGCCGACCTCCGGGCCCTTGGCTTTGCCACTTATGCTGGCCGATTTGGTCTTTATGACGGAGCGTGGCGCGTTCTGTATGGGGCGGCCTGATATGGTCAAAGCGATGCTTGCGGAAGTGTCGGATCTCTATAGTTTGGGAGGCGCGATGATGCATGCGAGACATTCTGGTCAGGTTCAATGCGTTGTTGAAACGGAGTCGGTATTATTCTCTCGTTTGCGAACGTTATTCTCATTACTTTTTCCACGACAGCATGCTATTGATTTTATTCAGCCAGATGAGGTGAATGTTGATAATATTATTCCGATGGATCATCGAGTACCCTATGACATGCATCGCTTATTATCGGTATTTATCGATAAAGAAAGTTTTTTTGAGTGTAGCCCTGATTACGCTCAGGAAGTGATAACGGGATGTGCGAAAGTTCAGGGTAATCCATTCATTGTGATTGCCAATAATCCCAAATATAAAGGTGGCGCAATTTACCGGCAGTCTGCAACCAAAATGGTTCGGATGATTAATCTTGCGGCCAAGTGCCATACGCCTATTCTTTTTATTGCTGATGTTCCAGGGTTTATGATTGGTAAAGTGGCTGAGAGTAGTGGAATATTTTCAGCCGCAGCGGAGCTTTTCAAGGCTCACGTTAATTGTGAGGTTCCAAAACTTTTTTTAGTCGCCAGAAAAGCATACACCGGCGGCGTTTTTGCACTTGGAGGACCTGGGTTTAATCCCACGGCTGTACTGGCTTATCCTCAAGCGAATATCGGCGTCTATAGTGTGGAAACAATGAATAAGATTATGACGACATCTCTTAGTGAACAAGAAAATAATATTCTTGCTATACTCAAAGCTGAAGTTTCTCACCCTGAACGATTAAAAGAAAAAGGACTGCTAACGGATGTTATTACTATTTCTCAAACCAGAGAGAAAATTATGACGTATTTATTTTCTGACTCTGCAAACCCCGCTAGCTTTTAGCTTCTGCCACAATGGCGATGTCGATAAAATAAGCCAGCCAAATAGAAAAATAACCGTCGTGTAGACGAGCGTCATGCAACGTATGCTCGCTAATCCGGTGACATGAAGACATGTTAGCTGGCTGCATCATGATTGAAAAGTATGCCATGGCTGCGGCATTTTCATTTCCAAAATACCATTGAGGTGGTACCTATTTTACCTTTTGAAGGGATAAATCTGCTTTCCCCAGTTTTCGTGAAACACCTCCCATTGCCCTGTGATAATGACATATTTAATCTGCATTTCGGCAGGGAATGCTGTGCTATTGCCCAATGAGTTGTGAAATCAGAAAACTTATACTTTTTCCTGAGGTTGGTAAGGCGACGCGGATTATCACACCGCCTTCCTGACGGGTTTATTTCGGTATCGGGACAGTAATAACCTGTTTTTATTCTGACAATCTTACAAGCCCTACAAGCATTTTTCATTTCAACTCAGAGTAAAAACCAGGTTGCGCTAAAAAGTAGGAAAACAACATGAAATTATCTACTGGTGCACCATCTGTTTTTTATTTCTGTATGACTGAATTATTTTCATCGGCCTCAACGTACTCCTGCGTTTTGGCAAGTATCGGAAACTTAAGCGTAAACCCTGTGCGCGCCATTCGTGACGGGAGTCTGTAATGACAAACTTTTCAGCAACCCCTGTAATTACCGACATGAAAGTCATCCCCGTCGCGGGCTATGACAGCATGTTGCTGAACATTGGCGGCGCACATGGTGCTTACTTTACGCGTAACCTCGTCATTTTAACCGACAGTGCCGGACATACCGGCGTTGGCGAAGCCCCCGGCGGAGACGTCATTTACAACACGCTAGTTGAGGCGATTCCTCGTGTGAAAGGTGAACAAATCGCCCGTATGAATCGTCTGGTTCATGATATTCATGTCGGCAACCAATCTTCTGATTTTGACTCCTTCGGCAAAGGTGCCTGGACGTTTGAGCTGCGTGTGAATGCGGTGGCGGCACTTGAGGCGGCGCTACTCGATCTGCTGGGGCAATTCATGGGTGTCCCCGTTGCCGAGCTGCTGGGGCCGGGTAAACAGCGTGATGAAGTCACCGTGCTTGGTTATCTGTTCTATATCGGCGACCGCACGAAGACGGATTTGCCTTACTTATCTGGTGAGAAAATATCCGGTGAAAAAGGCAAGCATGAGTGGTATCACCTGCGTCACCAGCAGGCGATGGACAGCGACGCGATTGTGCGTTTGGCCGAAGCCACGACCGACCGCTACGGATTTAAAGATTTCAAACTCAAAGGTGGCGTACTGCCCGGCGAGCAGGAAATCGATGCTGTGAAGGCGCTGAAGAAACGATTCCCGGATGCGCGTATTACCGTCGATCCAAACGGTGCTTGGCTGCTGGATGAAGCAATCGGGTTATGCAAAGACATGAAGGGCATTCTGACCTACGCGGAAGACCCATGTGGTGCCGAACAAGGTTTCTCCGGTCGTGAAGTGATGGCGGAATTCCGTCGTGCTACCGGGCTGCCGGTCGCGACCAACATGATTGCGACCAACTGGCGCGAAATGAACCATGCCGTGATGTTGCAGGCGGTCGATATTCCGCTGGCGGATCCCCATTTCTGGACGATGCATGGTGCGGTGCGCGTTGCCCAACTGTGTGATGAGTGGGGCCTGACGTGGGGCTGCCATTCCAATAACCACTTCGATATTTCTCTGGCGATGTTCACGCACGTTGGAGCGGCGGCACCGGGTAACCCGACGGCGATTGATACGCACTGGATCTGGCAGGAAGGACAGCATCTGACCAAAGAGCCACTGCAAATCATCAACGGCAAAATTAAGGTGCCGGAACGGCCCGGTCTGGGGGTTGAACTGGATATGGAACAGGTGGTGAAAGCCCACAATCTGTACAAAAAATTACCGAGTGGGGCACGCAACGATGCTGTCGCCATGCAGTACCTGATTCCCGGTTGGACATTTGACCGCAAACGCCCGGTTTTTGGCCGCTAACCCTACATAGAAAAATAAGAGAGAAAGGATAAGAAAATGACAGTGCAAAATTCAACGCCAGTTATTACTCACATGCAGGTTATCCCGGTTGCGGGTCACGACAGTATGTTGCTTAACCTGAGCGGCGCACATGCTCCCTATTTCACTCGCAACATTGTGATTCTGAAAGATAACGCCGGGCATACCGGTGTCGGCGAAATCCCCGGTGGTGAGAAAATTCGCCAGACGCTGGAAGAGGCTTCCGAACTGGTCGTCGGCAAAACGCTGGGTGAGTATAAAAACGTAATGACTGCCGTGCGTGAGCAGTTCGCCGACCGTGATTCCTCTGGGCGCGGTTTGCAGACGTTCGATCTGCGTACCACCATCCATGTTGTCACCGCGATTGAGGCGGCGATGCTCGATCTGCTGGGGCAGTTCCTCAATGTCAGCGTCGCCTCGCTGCTGGGTGATGGGCAACAGCGTGAAGCGGTGGAGATGCTGGGCTATCTGTTCTACATCGGCGATCGCAATAAAACCGATCTGCCTTACCAGAGCCAGACGAATGAGAAATGCGACTGGTATCGCCTGCGCCATGAAGAAGCGCTGTCCCCAGAAACCATCGTGCGCTTGGCTGAGGCGGCGTATGAAAAATACGGTTTCAATGACTTCAAACTGAAAGGCGGCGTACTGGCCGGTCGCGAAGAAGCCGAAGCGGTAACGGCGTTGGCGAAACGCTTCCCACAGGCGCGTATCACGCTGGATCCGAACGGGGCCTGGTCGTTGGATGAGGCGATTGGTTTGGGCAAACAGCTACGCGGCGTGCTGGCGTATGCAGAAGATCCGTGTGGCGCAGAACAAGGTTTCTCCGGTCGTGAAGTCATGGCCGAGTTCCGTCGTGCGACGGGGCTGCCTACCGCGACCAACATGATCGCCACCGACTGGCGGCAGATGGGGCACACCATTTCACTGCAATCGGTCGATATCCCGCTGGCCGATCCGCACTTCTGGACGATGCAAGGATCTGTACGTGTCGCGCAAATGTGCCACGAATGGGGCTTAACCTGGGGTTCTCACTCCAATAACCACTTTGATATTTCACTGGCTATGTTTACCCATGTTGCCGCCGCGGCACCGGGCAAGATTACGGCGATTGATACGCACTGGATCTGGCAGGAAGGCAACCAGCGACTGACGAAAGAACCGTTGCAGATTGTTGGCGGCATGGTGGAAGTGCCGAAGAAGCCGGGGCTGGGTATCGAACTGGATATGGATCAGGTGATGAAAGCACACGAACTGTATAAAAACATGGGATTAGGCGCACGTAACGACGCAATGGGAATGCAGTACCTTATTCCTGAGTGGACGTTTGATAATAAACGGCCGTGTCTGGTTCGCTAACGTTCTGATTTTCCGCTTTTTGAGCGCGCCGCTTCAGGCGAGCGGCGCTGGAATGACCGAGGATAAAAAATGAAGACTCCGCTGTTACCTAACCGTTTTCGCCAAGATTTGCAGCAGGGCAAAACGTTGATTGGCTGCTGGTGTGCGTTGGGCAACCCGATTTCCACTGAAGTGCTGGGACTGGCGGGATTCGACTGGCTGGTGCTGGATGGCGAGCATGCACCTAACGATATCGTGACGTTTATTCCTCAGCTAATGGCGCTGAAAGGCAGCCACAGCGCGCCAGTCGTTCGTCCGCCATGCAATGAGCCAATCATCATCAAACGCTTGTTGGATATTGGGTTCAATAACTTCCTGATCCCCTTTGTGGAAACGGCGGAAGAAGCCGCTCGTGCGGTTGCGTCAACCCGTTATCCGCCTGCGGGGATTCGCGGGGTTTCCGTGGCGCATCGTAGCAACTGCTATGGCACCGAACCGGATTATTTCACCAAGATTAACGACAGTATTACCGTCGTGGTGCAAATAGAAAGTCAGGAAGGTCTCGACAATCTGGATGCGATTAGTGCAGTAGACGGCGTTGATGGCGTGTTTGTTGGCCCAAGCGATCTGTCTGCGGCACTGGGCTATCTCGGTCAGCCTAACCACCCTGATGTGCAGAAAGCCATTCGCCACATTTTCGATCGTGCGGCGGCGCATAACAAACCTTGCGGCATTCTGGCTCCGGTTGAAGCTGACGCACGCCGCTATCTGGAATGGGGTGCCAGTTTCGTCGCGGTCGGTAGCGATCTGGGCGTGTTCCGCAGCGCGACACAGGCGCTGAGCGACAAATACAAGAAGTAATTCAGTGATTCCGCGGCGAATCGAATCCGCTATAAGGCGGGTTCATCGTGAATTGAAGTGATATCTACATCAGACAATGAGGTTAGGGCGATGAAAATTGGTTTTATTGGACTGGGCATCATGGGAAAACCGATGAGTAAAAATCTGCTGAAAGCAGGTTACTCATTAGTCGTGATGGATCGAAATCTGGACGCGGTCGCGGAAGTGGTTGCGGCAGGCGCAACGGCTGCGACCACACCGAAACAGGTTGCTGAGCAGTGCGATGTCATCATCACCATGCTGCCTAACTCTCCGCACGTGAAAGAGGTGCTGCTGGGTGAAAACGGTGTCATCGACGGTGCGCGTGCCGGAAGCATTGTGGTGGATATGAGTTCAATCGCGCCGCTTGCCAGCCGTGAAATTGCGACTGCGCTGGCGGCGAAAGAGATTGCCATGCTGGATGCGCCGGTCAGCGGGGGGGAACCTAAAGCGATCGACGGCACGCTGTCTGTGATGGTGGGGGGTGACAAGGCACAGTTTGACCGTTGTTTTGAGGTACTGAAATCGATGGCGGGCTCCGTGGTTCATACCGGCGATATCGGTGCGGGCAACGTCACCAAACTGGCGAACCAGGTGATTGTGGCGCTGAACATTGCCGCTATGTCTGAAGCGCTGGTATTGGCAACGAAAGCAGGGGTTAACCCCGAGTTGGTTTATCAGGCGATCCGCGGCGGGCTTGCCGGCAGTACCGTGCTGGATGCGAAAGCGCCAATGGTGATGGATCGCAACTTTAAGCCCGGTTTCCGTATTGATCTGCATATCAAAGATTTGGCGAACGCGCTGGATACCTCACACGGCGTTGGCGCACAGTTGCCGTTAACGGCGGCCGTGATGGAAATGATGCAGGCGCTGAAAGCGGACGATCTGGGATCGGCCGATCACAGTGCGCTGGCGTGTTACTACGAAAAACTGGCCAAAGTGGAAGTGACGCGATAAGCCGTGAAGCGATAGTCACGAGGCTGGCACTGGATGCCAGCCGACTGGCAGAGAATCATTCTGATCTACCTGCTGGATTTCAGGACCTACTTGCCCTGAAAGTTGGCGGGTATAAGCGCCGTTTCATGAGCGCGCGGATTATTGATGCAATCGGAACGTTGATGAAATCGGATCGTTTATGAAAATAGTGATCGCACCGGATTCTTATAAAGAAAGCCTGTCTGCACAAGATGTTGCTACGCAGATTGAAAAGGGATTTCGTGAAATATTTCCCGATGCCTGCTATGTCAAATTGCCTGTTGCAGATGGTGGGGAAGGTACCGTTGAAGCGATGGTCGCGGCGACCGATGGCAGGATTGTGAATGTTAAGGTGACAGGACCGTTAGGCGATAGTATCGACGCGTTCTTTGGTCTGTCTGGCGATGAAAAAACGGCGTTTATTGAGATGGCGGCGGCAAGCGGGCTGGAGCGAGTACCTTCGCAACTGCGTAACCCGTTAAAGACAACCAGCTATGGTACGGGTGAACTGATTCGCTGCGCATTAGATCACGGTATCCGGCACTGCATCATCGGGATTGGCGGGAGCGCCACCAATGATGGCGGTTCGGGCATGGTGCAGGCGCTGGGCGCGAAGCTGCTGGATACGCAGGGTGAACAAATTGGTTTTGGCGGCGGTGAACTCGACAAACTTGCTCGCATTGATATCAGTGAACTGGATGAGCGCATTAAAGGTTGTCGCTTTGAAGTGGCCTGCGATGTGACCAACCCGTTGACGGGGAAACAGGGCGCGTCGGCGATTTTTGGCCCTCAGAAAGGCGCAACGTCGGAGATGATAGGGCAATTGGATAGTGCGTTGAAGCATTATGCTGCGGTGATTCGCCACGATCTGGATATGGATGTGGAACACGTTCCTGGCGCGGGTGCGGCGGGCGGTATGGGCGCGGCGCTACAGGCATTTTGCGGCGCTGAACTGCGTCAGGGGATCGAGATTGTCACGGAAGCCTTGGGGCTGGATGAACTGGTACGCGATGCTACGCTGGTGATTACCGGGGAAGGGCGCATCGATAGCCAGACGATTCACGGTAAAGTGCCGATTGGCGTGGCGCGGGTTGCCAAACAATATAATAAACCGGTGATTGGTATTGCAGGCAGCCTGACGGCAGATGTCCGCGTGGTACATGAACATGGTCTGGACGCGGTGTTCAGCGTGCTTTACAACATCTGCTCACTAGAAGAAGCGTTGGATAATGCGGCAGAGAATGTGCGTATGGCGGCGCGTAATATCGCCGCTACGATCCGGTTGGCACAGTTCATGTCGTGTGAGTGACGTATTATAAGCCACGAAACTGTCTCTCCAGCCACATAACATGTGAAGAAGAGACAGTGCTATGCCGTGAATTGTGATTATGTGAGTCAAGGGCAGATGTGAGACTGGGCGGCTTTGTTAACGTTGTCGATTTCGTCCAGCAGTTCCAGCCATTCGGGTTCCAAATCGCTGGCGTGAACGCCTTTACGCAACTGCTGTTCCAGATAGCGGCAGATACGTTTCAGACGCGGAACGCCGCTGTAGCTGCAACTGCCGTGCAGTTTATGAACGAGTTCGATAATGTCGTCATCTATCTGCCCCTTGAGCACGTTTTCTATCTTCCGCTGAACCTCCGGTAAGAAATCCAGCAGCATTTGCAGCAGGTCACGTGCCAATTCTGGTTTGTTGGCCGCCTGCTGCTGTGCCAGCGCCCAGTCGAGAGACAGTTGGCTATCGTCGTGCTCGCTTAGTAAACCCGTCATATCGCCCCGATCGTGCTTCAGCGGATCCTTCCGTGCATGATGCGTTAGCACGCATTTCAGCATTTGCTCGTCTATCGGTTTAGCCAGATAGTCATCCATACCCGAACGTAGCAGATGCTCACGCTCACCCGTCATGGTCTGCGCCGTCACCGCGATGATGGGCGTAGTGGCATGGTGTGGGATCTGACGGATCAACTCGCTGGCGCAAATGCCGTCCATACCCGGCATCTGGATATCCATGAGGATAATGTCGCACTGATGCTGTTTCGCCTGCGCAATCGCATCCTGCCCGCTTTCGCACAAAATAACCGTCTCGACTTGCTCTTCCAGCAGCGTGCCGATCAGTTTCAGATTCGCCGGGTTGTCATCCACCGCCATCACGCTGAGCGGCAGACGGGCCGCATGGCGCGCGGCACTCTGGCGAGATGCGGCGTCGTCCGGCAGAAAAGAGAGCTGGGACAACGTATTATCTTGTAACAGCGGCAGCAGGCGTGATGCCGCGAGCGGTTTGCTCAGGCACGCATGTACGCCGAAGGTTTTCAACTGTTCTGCATCCATTTGCGCCAGGCTGGGCAGCGCCAGAATCACACAGGTTGCGCGGCGGCAGATATCGCGCAGCCTGGGCGTGTAGTCGAGCAGTGTGTTGCGATACTGCACGGGAATACCGAGCAGCAGGATATCGAACTCCCCTTCGGGCAGTTGCTCAAACGTCGGGCTGTAGCTCACGATGAGTGGCGTTTGGCTCAGAATATCCAGCGTGGCCTGCGCGGCGATGGGATGAGACTCGACGTAGGCCAGATGTTTGCCTTGCAGCATCGTGTAAGCTGGTTCTGTCGGTATGGCGTGAGGGTTGAGCGGCAGTGTGATGTGGAACCAGAAGGTCGAGCCCTTATTGAGCTGGCTTTGGAAACTAATATCACCGCCCATCTCTTTGACCAGACGTTGGGTGATGACCAGCCCGAGTCCCGTGCCGCCATGACGGCGTGAAATACTGGTGTCAGCCTGACGGAACGCCTGGAACAACTGCGATTGCTGCAACTCGGCAATGCCGATGCCGGTATCGCGTATTTGCACCTCTAGCTGAACCTGATGATGTTCCTGTCGGCGCTTCTCTACCCGAATATCAATATTGCCCTGCTCAGTAAATTTAATCGCATTGCCCAGCAGGTTGGTGATGATTTGCTGTATCCGCAGCGGATCGCCGACAAACTGTTCGGGCACGTCATTCTGAATGCTGAGCGTCAGCTCCAATCCTTTTTCATGTGCTGTGTGCGCCAGCAGCATCACGACATCGTCCAGCGCGTTGTGCAGTGAGAACGGAATATCCTCCAGCACCAGCTTGCCAGCCTCCAGCTTCGAGAAATCCAGCACATCGTTAATGATATTCAGCAGGTTATTGGCGGAGCGTTCGATGGTAAGCAGATAGTCAGTCTGTGTGGTGTTCAGCGGTGTCTTCAACGTCTGGCGAGTGAAACCGATCACGCCATTCAGCGGCGTTCTCAGTTCGTGTGACATATTAGCCAGAAACTCAGACTTGATGCGTGCTGCTTCCTGTGCCCGTTTTTTGGCCAGATCCAGTTCGACGTTCTGGATCTCCATCTGTTCCAGCGTTTCCCGCAGATCGTAGGTCGCCTGATCGATATTTTGCTGCATTTCCTCGTGATAGGCGGTCAATGACATCGCCATCGAGTTGATGCCGTTTTTCAGCATGTCCAACTCGCCCAGCATGTACCCTTCTACTCGGCTATCCAACTGCCCGCGACGAATGCGATCGACCGTATCAACCATATTACGAATCGGCGTGGTGACATCCCGCATCAGACGATAGGCAAAGAGGACGGCGGCACCCAAAGATAGCAGCAGCAAGAGCGTGGCGATGAAGATTTCCTGATACTGCTGAAGCCGAATGGCGCTGGTGTCCAGTTCGATCATCAGATAGCCGAGAGGCGTGGCGGTACCGGGCAGGATGGGCGTCGCTCCACCCGGCAGAAATTCACTATCATTAACAATCGGCATGTGCAGAATCAGCGCGTCATTCGTGTAGTGCAGGTACAGTTTATTGTAGGAAAGCGCATCGCTGCTGATCGGCTGTAATGCCAGGTTGTTGCGTGCGTTGGTGGTGGCCATGAGCTGATTGCGCGCATCGAACACGCTAATGGTGCGAATAATCGCGGAGTGCCGACGATGAAGCGTGTTGATTAATGCTGGAATCGTGTCCATCTGACGATGGGTAATGGCGTAAGCGCTGATGGTGGCCAGCGGTTCAATGAGGCTGGTACCCGAATCGGCCAATTGCGACTGCAACTGATTGTAACGATGGATGACGAAGAACGAACTGAGCAGCAAC
This sequence comes from Pectobacterium artocarpous, assembly GCF_046159765.1. Taxonomy (NCBI): domain Bacteria; kingdom Pseudomonadati; phylum Pseudomonadota; class Gammaproteobacteria; order Enterobacterales; family Pectobacteriaceae; genus Pectobacterium; species Pectobacterium artocarpous. Next base: position 54,423 of record NZ_JBJXVK010000023.1, on the reverse strand, counting down.
CCGATCATGAGCGTCGGTGCCAAAATCAGTATCAACATCCGTGCACGAAGACTGTATTTGGTCATGGGGTTCCAATGTGGGAGAATTAGAGGATGCTGGACACCCTATTATTTAATTTAGTTATACCTTAAATAATTCGAGTTGCAGGAAGGCGGCGACACAGTGAATCCCCAGGAGCTTACTCAGGTAAGTGACTGGGGTGAACGAGGAAAGCCAACGCACATGCAGCTTGAAGTATTACAGGTATTTGGGTACTGCCGTTCAACTCAAGAGATAAATCGATAGCACATTATGGCGCAATTCTACTCTCCAAACCGGCGTGTGACGACCCGGAAAGCGATTCCTGCTAAGAACCTCACTGTTACGGTCACGTCACTTGATCCGTTTGGGCAGGGAGTCGCGCGTCATGAAGGCAAGACGGTGTTTGTCACGGGGGGACTGCCGGGAGAGCAGGTGGAGGTCCAACTGACGGAAGAGAAACGCCAGTTTTCGCACGCAAAACTTAAACGTCTTCTGACGCACAGCCCGCAGCGCGTTGAGCCGCAGTGCCCTCATTTTACTCGCTGCGGTGGCTGCCAGCAGCAGCACGCGGATATCACGCTGCAACAGAGCAGCAAAACGGCGGCGTTAATGCGCTTGATGACGCGGGAAACGGGCGTTGAGCTGCCTGACGCTTCGCTGATCTCTGGCACACCTTATGCTTATCGGAGGCGTGCGCGGCTTGCGTTATACTTTCAGACAAAAGAGCAGCGTCTGTTGATGGGCTATCGGCAGCCAAATTCTCACGATCTGGTGGATATCAAAGCCTGTCCGGTGCTGCGTCCCGAGCTTGAAGCACTGCTACAACCGCTGCGCGATTGCCTGAGCCGATTAAAGGCGGTGAAGCGCCTTGGGCATGTAGAGCTGGTGCAGGCGGAAAACGGCCCGATGCTGGTGCTGAGGCACCTTGAGCCGCTGCATTCATCGGATGAGCAGGCGCTGCGAGATTTTGCTCAGCAGCAGGGTGTCTCGGTTTACCTGGCACCGGATGCCGATTCGCTGACGTGTTTGCACGGCGAAGAGCCGGTGTACCACGTCGCCGGACTGATCCTGGCCTTTAGCCCGCGCGATTTTATTCAGGTCAATGATGTGGTCAACCAGCAGATGGTTGCACAGGCGCTAGCGTGGTTGGATGTGCAACCTCAGGATAGAATATTAGATCTGTTTTGTGGCATGGGTAACTTCACGCTGCCGCTGGCACAGCGCGCCGCCAGCGTCGTTGGCGTTGAAGGGGTAACTGCGCTGGTCAAGAAAGGGCGCGAAAATGCCCGACGCAATGCGCTGTCCAATGTCACATTTTTTCACCAAAATCTTGAAGATGACGTCACACAGCAGCCGTGGGCGGCTCAGGGTTTTGATAAGATATTACTCGATCCGGCACGTGCGGGCGCGGCAGGCGTGATGGAGCAGATAACCCGACTGGCACCTGAACGGGTGGTGTATGTTTCCTGTAATGCCACGACGCTAGCACGCGATAGCAAAGTTTTATTGGCAGCTGGTTTTAGACTGGCGAATGTCGCGATGCTGGATATGTTTCCGCATACCGGGCACCTTGAATCGATGGCACTATTTTTGCACGATACCGGCACGCGAAAGGCCTCATAGGCTGTAAAACGGCGTCGTTTGCAAGGTGAAGGGTAACGTAGGGAGAAATTATGGTTGCGGTAAGAAGTGCGCATTTGAATACGGCAGGTGACTTTGTCCCTGACGCGTGGATTGCTTCGCTGGGTATTGCCAGCCAGCAATCGTGTGAACGTTTAGCCGAAACCTGGCGTTACTGTGAGCAGCAAACGCAAGATCATGTCGATGCATCGCTGCTGCTGTGGCGCGGCATTGAAATGGTGGAAATCCTGTCCACGCTCAGTATGGACAATGACAGCATGCGTGCGGCGCTGCTCTTTCCACTGGCGGATGCGGGCGTGGTTGATGAGGCGACGCTGGAATCCGCGTTTGGTAAAAACATCGTTGATTTGGTGCATGGCGTGCGCGATATGGACGCAATTCGCCAGCTCAAAGCGACGCAGAATGATTCTGGCGCATCTGAGCAGGTCGATAACATCCGCCGCATGTTGCTGGCGATGGTGGAAGATTTCCGCTGCGTCGTGATCAAGCTCGCCGAGCGAATCGCGCACCTGCGTGAAGTTAAGGATGCCCCGGAAGAAGAACGGGTGCTGGCAGCCAAAGAGTGTACCAATATCTACGCGCCGTTAGCGAACCGCTTAGGGATCGGCCAGTTGAAGTGGGAGTTGGAGGATTTCTGCTTCCGTTATCTGCATCCTGATGAATATAAAAAAATCGCCAAGCTGCTGCACGAGCGTCGTATCGATCGTGCGCAGTACATCGACGATTTTGTCAAAACGCTGCGCGATGCGATGAAAGAAGAGGGCGTGCAGGCGGAGATCTACGGTCGTCCTAAGCATATCTACAGCATCTGGCGCAAGATGCAGAAAAAATCGCTGTCGTTCGATGAGCTGTTCGATGTGCGTGCCGTGCGTATTGTCGTCGAACGTTTGCAGGACTGCTACGGGGCGCTCGGTATCGTGCATACCCACTATCGCCATTTGCCGGACGAATTTGACGACTACGTCGCCAACCCGAAACCGAACGGCTATCAGTCCATTCACACTGTGGTGCTAGGGCCGGGCGGGAAGACGCTTGAAATCCAGATTCGCACGCGCCAGATGCATGAAGATGCCGAACTGGGCGTGGCGGCACATTGGAAATACAAAGAAGGCACCTCCGTTGGCGGGCGCTCCGGTTACGAAGACCGCATTGCCTGGCTGCGTAAGCTGCTTGCCTGGCAGGAAGAGGTGGCCGATTCGAATGACGTGCTGGATGAAGTTCGCAGCCAGGTGTTTGATGACCGCGTCTATGTCTTTACGCCGAAAGGCGATGTGGTGGATCTCCCGGCCGGTTCTACGCCGCTTGATTTCGCTTATCATATCCACAGTGATATCGGGCACCGCTGCATCGGGGCGAAAATCGGCGGACGTATTGTGCCGTTTACCTATCAGTTGCAAATGGGCGATCAGATTGAAATTATCACCCAGAAGCAGCCGAACCCGAGCCGTGACTGGCTGAACCCGAATCTGGGGTATATCACCACCAGCCGCGGACGTTCCAAGATTCAGAACTGGTTCCGTAAGCAGGATCGCGACAAGAATATTCTGGCAGGGCGGCAGATTCTGGATGACGAACTCGCGCATTTGGGGATTAGCCTTAAAGCGGCGGAGAAATTGCTGCTGCCGCGCTATAACGTGAATTCGCTGGATGAACTGCTGGCGGCGATCGGCGGTGGCGATGTTCGTCTGAATCAGATGGTGAATTTCCTGCAATCGCAGTTAAAACAGCCGAGTGCGGAAGAACTGGATCGTGAAGCGTTGCGTCAACTGACGCAGAAATCGCAGCAGCCGCCAACGCGCACCCATAAAGATAACGGTCGGGTGGTCGTGGAAGGCGTTGGTAACCTGATGCACCATATCGCGCGCTGCTGCCAGCCGATTCCGGGCGACGAGATCACCGGGTTCATCACGCGCGGTCGGGGAATTTCGATTCACCGTGCGGACTGTGAACAGTTGGATGAACTGCGCGCCAGCTCGCCGGAGCGGATTGTGGACGCGGTATGGGGTGAAAGCTACTCCAGCGGCTATTCGCTGGTGGTGAGGGTGATTGCTAATGATCGCAGCGGCCTGCTGCGGGATATCACTACGATTCTGGCGAATGAGAAGGTCAATGTACTGGGCGTCGCCAGTCGGAGCGACACCAAACAGCAACTGGCAACGATTGACATGGATATCGAGATCTACAACCTGCAAGTACTGAGCCGCATTCTGGCGAAGCTCAACCAACTGCCGGATGTGATCGACGCGCGGCGTCAGCAGGGGGCGTAACACTTGCCAACTTTCCTTTCATTGACTGTCTGTTAGACACAAATGGTGTAGGAAAGTAAGCTCCATTGTTTGTTATCCGGCGTAAAAAATTATGCTGAGGAGATAGCGGGCTTAGGATGAGCCGCAGGGACGCGGCTCAAGCTTGTGCCACGCCGGGAGCGTGTCGCAAGCGGTCCGTTAAGCCTGATACCGACGACGGCATCGCGTAGCGACATAATTTAGCCGGAACCAGGGTTCACAGGGCGACGGCGACTGAGCCGCCCTGTGTCGGGCGCGTGCCACGAGGTAGCATGAAAATGTTGGTATTACGGCGCACGAAACCATGCCCACATCTGCATAAAAATGTGGCTAAAAGGCTGTTCACTGCGGAGGTGTGGGGAACAGACGTTGGCGCACATTATTACCTGTTTATTTTATAATCGAGAATTCAATGAACTTATCCCCCGTCGAACGTTTGCTCGCCATCATGAAAACCCTGCGTGACCCTGAAAATGGTTGCCCGTGGGACAAGAAACAGACCTTTGACACTATTGCGCCCTATACGCTGGAAGAAACGTATGAAGTGCTGGATGCCATCAGCCGTCAGGATTTTGATGATTTACGTGGTGAGTTAGGGGATTTACTGTTTCAGGTCGTGTTTTACGCGCAAATGGCGCAGGAAAAGGGCTTGTTCGATTTCTCTGATGTGTGTAACGCCATCAGCGACAAGCTGGAACGCCGCCACCCGCATATTTTTGGCGATCTGACGCTGACGGACAGCGATGCCGTGCTGGCAAACTGGGAACAGACCAAAGCGCAGGAGCGGGCGGAGAAAGATCGTCATTCGACATTGGATGACATTCCTGATGCTCTACCTGCCTTGATGAAAGCGCAAAAAATTCAGCAGCGTTGTGCGTCTGTTGGCTTCGATTGGGGCAGCCTGGGGCCGGTGCTCGACAAAGTGTATGAAGAAATCGATGAAGTGATGTTTGAGGCGCGGCAAGCCGTTGTCGATGAAGAAAAATTAGGTGAAGAGATTGGGGATTTATTGTTCGCTACAGTCAATCTCTCCCGTCATCTGGGGCACAAGGCCGAGGCGGCATTACAGGTGGCAAATCGTAAGTTCACCCGACGTTTTCGTGAGGTAGAACAAATCGTTACGGCATCGGGAAAAACGCTGGAACAGGCAACGCTGGACGAAATGGAAGCCGCATGGCAGCAGGTGAAAAAACAGGAAATCAGCCATTAGATCCTATTTATCGATAAAGTCGTTTTTATTGATTTTAATGTTTTTATTTAATTGTTTTTAAAGGTAATTGTAGGATGAGGTAAGTGTGGTTTCACCTCGTCTGTACGTGTGTTGGAATCGCCACATTGTGTAAAACGAACATTTGTGGCGCTCATCAGGTTCAGGTATACTACTTTCCCGTCTTGGTACTTCCATCGTCTTTAAACCTAAACTCTCAGGTTCAGCATGACAACTAATTATATTTTTGTGACCGGCGGGGTCGTTTCCTCTCTGGGTAAAGGCATTGCCGCAGCCTCTCTGGCGGCTATTCTCGAAGCCCGTGGCCTCAACGTTACCATCATGAAACTGGACCCGTACATCAACGTGGATCCGGGCACGATGAGCCCGACGCAGCACGGTGAAGTCTTTGTCACCGAAGACGGTGCCGAAACCGATCTGGACTTGGGTCACTACGAGCGTTTCATCCGCACCAAAATGTCGCGCCGCAACAACTTCACCACGGGCCGCATCTACTCTGATGTCCTGCGCAAAGAGCGCCGTGGCGACTATCTGGGCGCGACCATTCAGGTGATCCCACATATTACCAACGCGATTAAAGAGCGCATCATTGAAGGTGGCGAAGGACACGATGTTGTTCTGGTCGAAATCGGCGGTACCGTCGGTGATATCGAATCTTTACCATTCCTTGAAGCGATTCGGCAAATGGCGGTACAAGTCGGTCGCGAGCACACGCTGTTTATGCACCTGACGCTGGTGCCGTATCTGGCGGCGGCGGGCGAAGTGAAAACCAAGCCGACGCAGCACTCCGTTAAAGAACTGCTTTCCATCGGTATTCAGCCTGACGTGCTGATTTGTCGTTCCGACCGCACCGTGCCCGCCAACGAGCGTGCAAAAATTGCTTTGTTCTGTAATGTGCCGGAAAAAGCGGTAATATCCCTTAAAGACATTGATTCGATTTATAAAATCCCGGCGCTATTGAAATCACAGGGGCTGGACGATTATATTTGTAAACGATTCAGCTTGAACTGCCCTGAAGCAAACCTGTCAGAATGGGAACAGGTTGTGTATGAAGAAGCGAATCCGGGCGGTGAAGTCACTATCGGTATGATCGGCAAATATGTTGCGCTGCCGGATGCCTACAAATCCGTGATTGAAGCGCTGAAACACGGCGGCTTAAAGAATCGTCTGACGGTGAATATCAAGCTGATCGACTCGCAGGATGTCGAAACCCGCGGTGTCGATGTACTGAAAGATTTGGACGCTATTCTGATTCCTGGCGGTTTTGGTTACCGTGGCGTCGAAGGGAAAATCATGGCGGCGCGTTACGCCCGTGAGAACAATATCCCTTATCTGGGCATTTGCCTGGGGATGCAGGTCGCATTAATGGAATTTGCCCGTAACGTTGCCGGCATGGAAGGCGCAAACTCAACGGAGTTTATGCCAGACTGTAAGTATCCGGTGGTTGCGCTGATCACGGAATGGCGTGATGAGAACGGCAATGTTGAAGTCCGTGATGAAGCAAGCGATCTGGGCGGCACCATGCGCGTTGGCGGGCAGCAATGCCATCTGACCGAAGGCAGTCTGGTGCGTCAGATGTACGGTGAGCAGACGATTATCGAACGTCACCGTCATCGTTATGAAGTGAACAACATGCTGTTGAAACAGATTGAAGCGGCGGGATTACGGGTTGCTGGTCTTTCCGCCGACCGCAAACTGGTGGAGATTGTTGAGTTACCCGATCATCCCTGGTTCGTTGCCTGTCAATTCCACCCGGAATTCACGTCAACGCCGCGAGATGGACATCCCCTGTTTGCCGGCTTTGTGAAAGCCGCTGGCGCGTACCAGAAGCGTCAGGTGAAGTAAGAGTTATACAGCAACGCGCGATCGCGCGTTGCTCGTCTAGGGTTTTAGTTCTGTCTAAAGTTTTAGTTTAACTTGTACTGAGGAAAATCTAATGTCCAAAATTGTTAAAGTCATCGGCCGTGAAATCATCGACTCACGCGGAAACCCAACTGTTGAAGCGGAAGTTCATCTTGAAGGTGGTTTTGTAGGTCTGGCTGCGGCGCCATCAGGAGCGTCTACTGGCTCTCGCGAAGCGCTGGAACTGCGTGACGGTGACAAATCCCGTTTTCTGGGCAAAGGCGTAACGAAAGCCGTTGCTGCTGTTAACGGCCCGATTGCTCAGGCTGTACTGGGTAAAGATGCGAAAGATCAGGCGAACATCGACAAGATCATGATCGACCTGGATGGTACTGACAACAAATCCAAGTTCGGTGCTAACGCTATTCTGGCTGTTTCTCTGGCTGCCGCTAAAGCAGCAGCAGCGTCAAAAGGCCTGCCGCTGTATGCTCACATCGCTGAACTGAACGGCACCCCAGGCAAATATTCTATGCCACTGCCAATGATGAACATCATCAACGGCGGTGAGCACGCGGATAACAACGTTGATATTCAAGAGTTCATGATTCAGCCTGTAGGCGCGAAAACTCTGAAAGAAGCTGTTCGCATGGGTTCTGAAGTGTTCCACAACCTGGCTAAAGTTCTGAAGTCTAAAGGCATGAATACGGCTGTGGGTGATGAAGGTGGCTATGCGCCAAACCTGGGTTCCAACGCCGAAGCGCTGGCTGTTATCGCAGAAGCGGTAAAAGCAGCAGGCTACGAACTGGGCAAAGACATCACGCTGGCGATGGACTGTGCGGCATCTGAATTCTACAAAGACGGTAAATACGTTTTGGCTGGCGAAGGCAACAAAGCGTTCACCTCTGAAGAATTCACTCACTTCCTGGAAGATCTGACCAAACAGTATCCGATCGTGTCTATCGAAGACGGTCTGGACGAATCTGATTGGGATGGCTTCGCGTACCAGACTAAAGTGCTGGGCGACAAAATCCAACTGGTTGGTGACGATCTGTTCGTAACCAACACCAAAATCCTGAAAGAAGGTATCGAGAAAGGCATCGCTAACTCCATCCTGATTAAATTCAACCAGATCGGTTCTCTGACCGAAACGCTGGCTGCAATTAAAATGGCGAAAGATGCAGGCTACACGGCTGTTATCTCTCACCGTTCAGGCGAAACTGAAGATGCAACCATCGCTGATCTGGCAGTAGGTACAGCGGCTGGCCAGATCAAAACGGGTTCTATGAGCCGTTCTGACCGTGTTGCTAAATACAACCAGCTGATTCGTATCGAAGAAGCGCTGGGTGATGCTGCACCTTTCAATGGTCTGAAAGAAGTTAAAGGCCAGTAATTGCGTTTCTGACGTAATCGGGTCGGCTGAGAAAGCTGTCCGATTCGTTCCCAACGTGATAACCCTAAAAATCCAGAAGCGTGAAAACGTTTCTGGATTTTTTTATGGCAGACATCCCTGTCTGCCACCCTGCGGGCCGTTGCTACGCAACGTTGAAAAACGTTCCTAACGTTTTTTTTATGATGGATAGAGAGGCGGCTGGCCGCCAGTGGATCGACATAGTGGCCAATCAGTTCCGCCTGCAGTTCAGGCGTATGCGTCGTGTTCTGACGAGCGGATTTGGCTGGACGGTCATGCCAGTGTATTTATGTCAGGATCTGCTAGATGCTGGCGAACTTGCTATTATTCCGCCTCCCGTTGGCACAACACAGTTGGATCACTATCTGGCCTGGGTGCCGGGCGCGCGGCGTCATCCGCGTTTAGCCCATGCGCAATAAACTTTCCTGTGGCGTTTGCAGCATGCGGAATAGCGCCATTCTCTGCTAAAGAACGCGCTATTTCGCAAGACATCACGAGGCCGCATCCGTTGTGATGCTGCTGCTTCCCACTGACGTCCCTTCTTCTATCCTGTGATCGCCATAAACGAACTACTGGTTTTGTTCCTCTAAAATAGCTTTTTATAAAATATTTGACGCGGATCGCACCCATCTTCCCCATGCTGCCAGCGTGAGGCGGAGGGTGGCAAAAGCGCAAAGGTTTTCACGATCGCCGAGCGCTACCGTAGCAGCGTGACACCTTCATAACTAAAAATGTTCGGGGAAGGATGGCGATGAAAACGCGTAAGATCGGTTTGGCTAACTATTTAGCCTACGGTTCAGGGGACTTTCTTGGTGCGGGTACCACCGCGCTGACGGCCGCCTGGTTACTCTATTTTTACACCACGTTCTGTGGCTTAACGCCGATTGAGGCAACCTTTATTTTTGCGATGGCGCGCGTGCTTGATGCCGTCGTCAGCCCGCTGATGGGCTTCCTGACCGATAACTTCGGTTCAACCTGGTTGGGCAAGCGCTTTGGCCGCCGTAAGTTCTTTATTCTACTCGGTATTCCCCTCGTGTTTAGCTACAGCTTCATGTGGGTTGGGGATATGAGCTATTGGTACTATCTGCTGACGTACCTGCTGTTCGATATCGTTTATACGATGGTACTGGTGCCGTATGAAACGCTGGTGCCGGAAATGACCGACGATTTCAAACAGAAGACCAAGTTCTCCGGCGCACGCATCGCGCTGGCGCAGCTGTCTGCGATTTTGGCTGCGTTTCTGCCGGGTATTCTGTTGGGCTACTTTGGTAAAGACAACGCCATTTCCTTCTTCTATTCGAGTCTGGTGTTCTCCGTTATTTGTGCGCTGGTGTTGACGCTGGTCTATTTCTTTACGTGGGAACGGCCACGCGATCAGATGTCGGAAGCGTCGCTACGCGCGGAGAAAGAGCGCCAATCGCTGACGTTAGGCCAAAGCCTGAAACGCCTGAACGTCGAACTGCTCTCCACACTGCGAATCCGAATTTTCCGCCAGCATCTGGGTATGTATCTGGGCGGGTATATCGCGCAGGACGTGTTTAACGCGGTGTTTACCTATTACGTAGTGTTTGTGCTGATGCAAAGCCCGACAATGGCGTCTAACCTGATGGGCACCATGGCGATCCTGCAATTCATCGCGGTAATCGGCATGATCCCGCTGTGTATTCGCTTCGGGCCAGCACCGTCTTACCGCCTGGTCGTATGCCTGTTTGGCGTGAGTGCGCTTTCCTACGCGGTCCTGTGGTACAGCGGCCTGCATGACACCTTCTCTCTGCTGTTGTTGATTTCTGCGTTGGCTGGCATTGGGCGTGGCGGGATCAACTACGTACCGTGGAACACCTACACTTACATCGCCGACGTGGATGAAGTGATCACCGCGCAGCGTCGCGAAGGGATCTTCGCCGGGATTATGACGCTGACCCGTAAAGCCTCTCAGGCTGGTGCGGTGATGCTGGTAGGCGTGGTGTTGCAGCTATCTGGCTTTGTGTCCGGCCAGAGCGTACAGGCGCCGGGCGTCAGCCACACCATTCTGATGATTTTGAGTTTCGGCACCGTGGGCGTGCTGGCGCTGGGCTTCCTGGTTTCTCTGCGCTTTAAACTCAACCTGCAAACACACAGTGTGCTACGCGAAGAGACGCTGAAAATGCGTGAAGCGGGTCGCCCTGTGCCGGAGAAGATTACGCCACAGGCGCGGGCAACGGTCGAAATGCTGGCGGGTATGCCATATGAATCGCTGTGGGGTAACAACAATATCGGCTACCTGAACCGCCACAAAGGCGACAAGCCGGTCACGCACGCCACGCAGCCGTAACTGTATTGAACTGTTAACTGATAACTCAATTGGATGAATGACTATGACCGTATTCAGTGTAAAACATAGCCCGCTTTTACGTCAGCCAGAACGCTTCATCTCCCGTGAGGATCTGAAGGCGCTGATTTGCCGTATCACCGACAATCTGGTGAATATCGAGGATAAAACCGGTGAATTCTTGTTACGGCTGGACGATGGTCGCGTAATTGATACCAAAGGCTGGGCGGGATGGGAATGGACGCACGGTATTGGGCTGTACGGGATTTATCAGTATTATCAGCAAACGGGTGACGAGCAGATGCGCGCCATCATTGATGACTGGTTTACTGAACGTTTGGCGGAAGGCACACCGACGAAAAACGTGAACACCGTGTGCCCGTTCCTGACGCTGGCTTATCGCTATGAAGAAACGGGCGACGCCCGCTGGCTGCCGTATCTGGAGCGCTGGGCGGAGTGGGTGATGTATGAAATGCCGCGCACGGACAAGCGAGGCTTGCAGCACATTGTTTATAACAACGAAAACCATCAGCAGCTGTGGGACGACACGCTGATGATGAGCGTGCTGCCGCTGGCGAAAATCGGCAAGCTGCTAAATCGACCGGAATTTGTCGAAGAAGCCACGTATCAGTTCCTACTGCATGTGCAATACCTGATGGATCGCGAAAGCGGCCTGTGGTTCCACGGCTGGACGTTCGAAGGGCAGCACAACTATGCGAAAGCACGCTGGGCACGTGGTAACAGCTGGCTGACGATCGTTATTCCTGAATTTATCGAACTGCTGGATCTGCCGGAGCACAACGCGACGCGCCGTTTCCTGTTGCAGGTGCTGGAAAGCCAGATTGAGGCATTGGCAAAATATCAGGATGACAGCGGCCTGTGGCACACGCTGATCGACGATCCGAATTCGTATCTTGAAAGCTCGGCAACCGCCGGTTTTGCCTACGGTATCCTGAAAGCGGTGCGCAAGCGCTACGTCGATCCGAGCTACGCGGATGTCGCGGAGAAAGCGATTCGCGGCGTGATCAATCACGTCAATAAGGACGGTGAACTGACGCAAGTGTCATTTGGCACCGCGATGGGCAACGATCTGGATTTCTACCGCAATATCGCGCTGACCTCCATGCCGTACGGCCAGGCAATGGCGATCCTTTGTCTGGCGGAATACCTGCGGGTGTATTTGTAACAGCTCATCGCAACGCTTATATGCAAATGCTGTGAATTTTTATGGTTTGGTCGTTATCCGGCGTAAAAATTATGCAGCGGTGCGCTTGACTGCCGAGTGAGCGACAGGACGTCGCGAAAGCCAGTGCCGCGTCGGGAACGCGTCACTGGCGGCTCGACTAGCGGTCAAGCACATCGATGGGACCGCGTAGCGGCATAATTTAGCCGGAAGCCTGGGTTCGTAGGGCGGCGGCGACTGAGCCGCTCTACGTCGGGCGCGTGTACGGTATCGCACAATAGTGGCGGAGGTGTGGCGCACGAAAGCCTCTCTTAACCTGCATATAAATGTGATTAAGAGACAGGCTAAGCGGGAGGAACCTGCATAGGTTACGTCTATTTACCGCCCGCGAGGTCGATAAAATTCCCCGTGACGTAAGATGCGTCGTCCGATAACAGCCAGCCTATTGCTTGCGCGACCAATGCCGCGCGACCCGCCAGTAATTAAGGTAATGAATTCCATTCTGCTCCTTAGTTTTTTAGCCCTGCCACACTGTAATTTGCCGGGAGCCAGCGATAGCCGTTGGTCGTGCCGTTGCGTTCCAGACGCGTGCCAACGTGGCCGATGCCGGGGAAGGGCAGGTGAGCGCCTGCAACCCAGTAACCCTGGCTGGCGGCGTCAGCCAGCGCTTTATTACGGGACTCCGTCGCCTGATCCATATTGGAGTCAAAGCTGATGGTGGTGGCCGGTAAGCTCATTTGTACCGCTTCCGCATGAATGATGTCTCCCCAGGCCAGCAGCTTTTTCCCTTCGCTTTCAATCAGAAAAGACGTATGCCCCGGTGTATGTCCCGGACTCGGAATCGCGGTGATGCCGGGTAACAATGTGGCCTGCTGAGGCGGGAACGTTTTCAGCTTGTTCTCTTTGCGAATGGCATCAAAGGTACTTTGCACGCGTTGGAACGCGGCCTTTCTGTTCTCTGGCGCACTCTTCAGATTATCCGTGCTGAGCCAAAAATCGGTTTCTGGTTGGCTGACATATACGGTGGCATTTGGGTAGTTCAGCTTATTGTCCTGCACCAGACCACCAAAATGGTCGCCGTGCAGGTGGGTCATCAACACGGTATCAATCTGCTCAGGCTTGTAACCCGCCGCAATCAGATTCGGCAGCACTTTCCCTACGGTAGGATTGCTCTGCTTGCCGTTGCCGGTATCGATCAGAATCAGGTGTTTTCCCGTATTGACCAAATAGGCGTTGATGGAGGTTTCCACCTGCGGGGTCAGCGCTTTTTCCGCCAGCAGTTCGGTGATTTTTTCCGGTGGAGTGCGCTGCAATAGTTTATCCATCGGCATGGTGTTAGTGCCATCAGCCAGCGCGGTAATTTCGAACTGGCCGATCATCATGCGGTAATATCCCGGCTGGGTTTTAATCTGCACGATGTCCTGCGCCTGAGAAAATGCAGGTACAAAGGCACACGAGACGAGTAGGGCTAACGGCTTCAATAACTTCATTGATTCTTGTCCTTGTTAGTAATGAAAGCAGGCGAAATCGTAACAACAGATTGATTATTGACGCACGAGGAGAATTACTCAACTGCTCTCGAACGGCATGTTCCCGCCAGATTTGTCACGGTATCGCCGCCGTCCTGCAATGCGGAGGATTTAGGGTATAATGCATTTTTTAAGTGAACGAGACAGCGAAAAAACATGCAGTACCCGATTAATGAAATATTCCAGACGTTACAGGGCGAAGGCTATTTTACCGGTGTGCCGGCGGTGTTTGTGCGCTTGCAAGGGTGTCCGGTAGGCTGTAGCTGGTGCGATACCAAACACACCTGGGACAAACTGGCAGAGCGGGAAACCTCATTGGATCAGGTGCTGGTAAAAATGGAAGAACGCGATGCCTGGGGGGCGGCAAGTGCGGACGATATTCTGGCGCTGATCGCACAACAGAGCTACACGGCGCGCCACATTGTGATCACCGGCGGTGAGCCCTGCATCCACGATTTGGCACCGCTGACGCTACAACTTGAGAAGCAGGGGTTCAACTGCCAAATCGAAACCAGCGGCACGCACGGCGTGCGCTGCTCGCCCAAAACCTGGGTGACGGTATCGCCGAAAGTGAATATGCGCGGTGGTATGAAGGTGCTCGATCAGGCGTTGCAACGGGCGGATGAGATCAAACACCCGGTGGCGCGTGAACGTGATATTGAAGCGCTGGATGCGCTGCTGGCACGACTTGATGATGATAAGCCGCGTATTGTGGCGCTACAGCCGATTAGCCAGAAAGAGGATGCGACCAAACTGTGTATCGAGACCTGCATCGCCCGCAACTGGCGGCTGTCTATGCAGACACATAAATACCTGAATATCGCCTGATAGTTATCTACTGATGATAGCGACTGAATAGTCGCGGCGTGAGAGCAGGATGCTCATCGCGCCGCGACACCTCATCACTCGCCTTTATAGACGCAGCCCGCGGTGCAGGTTTCTTTAACCATCACGGCGCTGAGCAGCGGTAATATCGGCTTCAACTGATGCCAGATCCAGTGCGCCAGCACTTCGCTGGTCGGGTTTTCCAGACCGGGGATCTCATTCAGATAGTGATGATCCAATCGTTCCCACGTCGGTTTAAATGCGGCTTTCAGCTCAGAAAAATCCATCACCCAGCCAGTGTGCGGATCCACTTCACCGGTAATTTCCAGTCTCACCATGAAAGAGTGACCATGTAGTCGCCCGCATTTGTGGCCTTCCGGCACGTGAGGCAGATGATGCGCGGCTTCAAACTGAAAATCTTTAAATAGCGTAGTGACCATAGCGAGGTTCCCGGTTTCGTTCTGAAAAAGGGGCTTTCAGAACATAGTATGCAAAAACCGTCGCATACTACCCGAAAGTACTTATTCTTCCAACTGCACGATCGTCGCGTGATGCCAGCCGGAGGGCAGCGGATCGGGACGGCGGAGCGTCATGTGGCTGGTGGTCAGGTTCACAACGCCACGGGCAAATAGTGCGGGCATGCCACCTGGATAATAGTCGACACCGAATGCGCGACCTGTCGCCGGATCGACCCGATACGCATTGTCCAGCCCCATACCTGTAGGGCGTTCCGGGTTGCAGGGCGGGCGTACATCGTACATCCCCTGTTCCGGTGAGTCGCTCTGCCGCTGTTCAAGGTGCACGGCATGGAAATGGATATCACGAATGTAGCCTGCGGGCGTGCTGTGCAGGTTTATTGCCCCCTCGCTGATCCCCGCGATCTGAGAAAATTGTACCGCTTCGATCCGGCCCGGTTCGATGGCGGGATCGCGATAGCGTATGGAAATAAAGATTGGATCGGCCTTGCCCCAGTGGCACGGATGCGCGGCGACGCACTGGAACGTGATGTTGCTGAACTGTAGACGTCGGAACGTGCCGCCATCACGGGAGATCAGCCCAATGGCACGGTTAGTCTCGTAAATGGCGCAGTTGCTGACGGCAATATCTTCAATGTCGGCAAAGGTTTCAGTGCCGACTTTCAGGGCGCAGCTCTTGGATCGCAGCAGACAATTGCTGATGACGACCTGCTGTACCTTCCGTTGCAGATGGGGCGGCTTATAGGTGGTTTTAATACACAGCGCATCGTCAGCAGCGCTCAGCGAGCAGTTACTGATCTGCACCTGCTGACAGCTGTCGAGATCCAGTGCATCGGTATTCGCCATGCTCAGATCGTTATCAATGGTCAGACGTTCGACAATGATTTGGCGACAACTGACCAGATGCACGGTCCACATCGGCGCGTGTTCAATCGTAAAATCACACAGTCGGACGTGTTCGCAATCCTCAAACACCACAATACGTGGGCGATATTGTGCAGGCAGGCGATAGCCTTGATCATCAGGTTCCGCAGAAAAATACGCATCGGCATTCCCCATGATCTTACCCTGACCGCAGATCGTAATATTGCGCTGCTGATAGGCATAAAGAAACGCTCTGTGCGACAGTTCGGCCATGCTGATGGTGGTGGCCTGCGTAAACTGTGCATAGTCACCGCTGACGATTAATTCCGCTCCGGCCTCCAGTTGCAGACAAAAGTTGGAAGGCAGCAGTAATCCCCCTAATAGATAGCGCCCCGGTTCGACCGTCAGGGTGCCGCCACCCTGTGCCGCAATCCGATCGATAGCCTGTTGAAAGACGGCGGTATCCAGCGTGATGCCGTCGGCGGCGGGGAAGTATGACTTAATAGAGTGTTTCATCGTGTCATCCACGGTTTGCCATTAATGAATGGATTGCAGCACGTTTACTGGTCTTTGGCTGTGTTTGTTGTGATGAAATCTGCGCAGGTTGGAGCGGGCTTCACAGCGTATGACGTGTGGCGTAAGAGAATGTGAAAGGCATAACGGAGAAGGTGATACGGTGCGTTATGCCGTGTGTGTTTCATCACGTTTTTACGCTGTTTTTTCTCTTTTTCAGCATGTGTTGAGCTGTTTTGTTGTTTTTGTGTTTCTTATTTGTGAATTAAATCTCTTTTTGGTGTGGTGTGTCGGTTAATGATGTGAAGCATCTCCCTGCCGCGCGAGATAGCGTTCGCATCGCGTGGTTGAAACGCCCACTAGCGCGACGCCGTCATCAACATTTCTTCCGCCAGTCCCGCAAATCACGCGTTTTCCCGCCGTAGCGGCTGGCGCGACAAAAAGGGTTCTGCCTATCTTGTCAGGGTGAGGGATAGGTTGATTCCCAAAATGCCAAGCGGTTACGTACCCGATCCGCTTTCTCATCCACACACCACACCAGTACGGCAAACACACAATAATAATGTCGTTGGGGGAAAAATGAGATTACTTGGACTGATTTTCATCGCCTTCTCTGTGCTCTGTTCAGTTGCGCAGGCTGCTGATCCAGTGGAATTACGCCTCTCCTGGTGGGGGGGAAACAGCCGTCATCAAGCGACGTTGGCTGCGCTAGAGGCGTTTCAGAAAAAATATCCGCATATCCGTGTGAGGCCGGAATATACCGGTTGGGACGGGCACTTATCCCGTCTGACCACGCAGATTGCCAGCGGTGAAGAACCGGATATCATGCAGGTAAACTGGAACTGGCTGCCGATTTTTTCCAAAACCGGCACTGGTTTTTATGACCTGAATAAGCTGACCGAGACGCTGAAATTGCAGGATTTTCCCGAAGATGCGCTAAAACCCGCGACGATTGACGGCAAGGTGAATGCGATTTCCACCTCGTTGAATGCGCTGGTGATGTATTACAACGCGGAAACCTGGAAGAAAGCCGGGCTGCCGTATCCCACCACCTGGGATGAGCTGTTCCAGGCGGGCAAGGTATTTAAAGAGAAGCTGGGTGATAACTATTTCCCCATCGCCTCGCCTGCGCAGGACAGCGGCGAAGGATTGCTGGAACTGCTCAACTATTACATGACGCAGAAATACCAGATCGGCATGATCGATGAAAAGAACAAACGCTTTAACTACAGTGAGGCACAATGGATCGAGGCGTTTCGCTTCTATAAGCGTTTGATCGACGAACATGTCATGCCGTCCTCGAAGTATTACAACGCGTTTGGCAAAGTCGGGATGTATGAAACGCGTCCCTGGATTAATGGGGAATACGGTGGTGCTCACCTGTGGATTTCGGTCGTGAAGAAATACGCCGATCCGCTGGCGGCACCCGGCAATCTCGAATTAGGGCCCTACATCATGACGCCGGGGTCGGATAATTCCGGGCAGTTCTTCAAACCCTCCATGCTGTTTGCCATCAGCAAAAATACCAAACATCCAAAAGAAGCGGCGCTGTTGCTGAATTATCTAATGAACGATCCTGAAGGCGCGCTGCTGATGGGCACCGAGCGCGGTATTCCGCTCAGCCGTATTGCCAGACAAGCGCTGGAAGAAAAGCAGAAGCTGGATATGAACGATCTGTCGGTTGTCGGATTATCACTGGCGCTGGAAAAACCGATGCAAACGCCTGTTTCCTCCTATCTTGAAGATCCGCAGCTTGCCAGCTTGATCCTGCAAACTATCGAACAGATCGACTATGGCAAAAAGAGCGTGGAAGAATCGGCGAAAAACTTCAGTAACTCAGGCGAGCGAATCCTGAAGCGGGTGATTCGCTAAGCATTGACCAGAATAAGGTATTTACTGACCGGGGCGTTGCGTCAGTTCAGCCAACTGCTGTTGTAGGCTATCGGCTAACGCGCGTGGACGCCCGGCATCAAACATCACATGCGTGCTCACCGCGTATGCCCGGTGTTGCAGGCAGAAATCCTCCATCTCATGCCCGATCCCGTACAGCGCCTGAATATTGGTTTTGGCGATTTCCCGCAGCGTCCAGTTGTTCTCGACCTGTTTGCAGTAGTGCAGCGTAAAGAAGGCTTTCTGCGCGTGAACAAAAGCGCGGCAATACAGCGTCAGGCCGCGCCATTCCTGCTGCCAGCGTTGACTGAGCGCTTCCGGCATCGTGTGTTCACGGGAAAATTGCAGAGCGGCCTGCTGGCACTGTTCCGCCAGTTGCCACGCGGCATCTTTCTCTTTCGCGATGTGGTAGAGGTTCTGCGAAGCCAGCTCCGCATGCTGCGGATCGAACGTAATATCCTGACCGGATCCCGGTAGCCAGTGGTTACGGTTGAGCTGACCGTACAAGCTCCAGATCGCCTGACCAAAGCTGGTCGGCAGCAGGCTGTGGCGGTGAAACACGTGGTGGCGTACGTACAGCGACAGAGAAATGGCCTGATGCGCCTGATCAAGCAAGGCTTGCATCGTGTGCAGCACCGTCTCATCCGGTTGCCACTGATAGCGTGTCATCAGCCATTGTGCAAACAGCGCACTTTCGTTTGTCGATGCGGTTTGGTGAGTGAGTAAGCGAGAACAGGCGAACAGCGTAAATTCACTGAGCGTGCCGACCACGCTGTGATTATCGACGCCTTCCCAACTGATACGACACAGCGCGCTGACAATGGCGGGATTTTTCTCCCGACACCACAGGAGCCGCCCTTGTACTTCGGTGTAGCGCAGGAAGGGGAGGTTGCCCCAGCCGACTTCTTCCCCAGCCAAATCCAGCTCAACCCAGATTTCACGCCCGCTGACGTCCAGCAGAGCAGGGTTATTGGGAAACTCAGGCCAGAAGCGTTCCGGCGTAACTTTGATGGCGACAGAGACGGAGTCCGGCAGTGTGCGAATGGCATTCAGGACATTACCGATATCCTGATGGCTGGCGGGAAAGGCACGCAAGACCAGGTGGCGCTGGTGGTAGATCATCACACGTGCGACGGCGGAGAAGAGGCGATGATAGATCTGCTCACTGTCGGCGCTGGTCGGCCAGTGCGTGGTGACGGGAACGACGCCATTGAACTCATCGCCGGAAGGGGCAGAAAAACGCAGCAGGCTATCGCTGTTGGAGATCGCCAGCAGCAGGCCGCTCAGTCGCGGGATCTGCTGCATCAGCAGTTCGACTTTGGCGGCAAGGTAGTCGCACCAAAAATCGGTATCCATGCGGAGACTCTGTTTGTCGTCCAGCAATTCCGGGTGATGGAGCAGCAAATCCGTGGGAAACGACAGCTCTTTGCATTGCAGATACAGCGACAGCCCCTGTTCACGGCAGTGCGCCGCAACCTGATTCAGGTAAATACAGCGGGAGCGCTGCTGGCTGCTAATGCGATCGTCAAAACGCGCGTTATTGTAGGCTTCCGGCGTGACTAGTTTGTCCAGTAAATCCGCCGCACCCAGCACCAGCGTATTGAAACCCTGTTCGCGGGCATAATCGATGACCGAGAGGACCTGTTGCCAGTGCCAAATATCTTGCGTATTGAGTTCCAGCGCGCGTCGTTGCCACATTATTTTTCTCCCGTTGCCAGTGGCGTAAGTATCGCATTGATACGCCATTGTAAAAGGATAAATTCCTGGGGCGAACGCCAGAAATGTGAGCCTGTTCGCTAATGTCGATCGTGCAAGAGGTTGTTGGCGGTGCCGTTATCGTGGGGATGTCGATTATCGGCGGCATGATGACGCATTCATCAGCCGGCGTAGGGGGGCAGAAATGAAGGATATCGGCTAAAAGCCTTCCAGCAGCCTTAATTGGCTGAATGTGAGTGGCCGATAGAAGATATATCCTTGAATTCCAATGGGGTGGTATTTATTTAACCGATTCAAATCGGTCGCTTTCTCAACGCCTTCACAGATAATGTTTACGCCAAGGGGAATGAGTTTGTTCAATAAGACCTTTAGTTTTTGTGATTTTGTTTCTTCTTTACCGATGCCATCGATAATAGAGCGATCGATTTTTATGGTATCGAAGTCAAATAATCTCAAGCTGTCTATTTGTAGATTTCCTGCACCGAAGTCATCTAATGAAATCATAAAGCCATATTTCTTGGCTTGATTTAAAAAAGGTATCCCGTCTATTAACTGCTGCCGGGTCGTTTTTTCACTGATCTCTATTTCTATATTCTGTGGGTTAATCTGATGCATGACGCATTTTTGGTATAACGTTCCCAGATAGGAATAATTATTAAAAAGTAAATGTGAAAGATTGAAAGATATTGTCATGCTGCTTTTGTTTTTTATTACCTGACAGACAATATCAAACATAAAATCTGTTACTTTATCGATTGCTTTAGATTTCTCTATTTTATCTATAGTTTGCTGAGTCGATATGAGTGTGCCTTCCGAATTATAAAACCTGGCCAGAGCTTCATAGCGGAATATTTTATTGTGAGGGAGCTGGATGATGGGCTGGAACTCTGCTGTCAGCCTAAGAATTTTTCCATCAATACTCAATGTTGTTGTATTCATTTTACTGATTACTCCCCCTCTCCATAGAAATAGGAAATCCACAGCCTTGCTCTTTCGGATTCTACACAGCAATTTGTAATAGTTGGAAATTGTTTAAAATGATCAATAATTCTCATTTGATAGTTTTTGGCTATTGAATAAAAATTAATGATCGTTTAAATCTATATGGTTGATGGTGTTTTATTCTATTTTTTTGATTTTTTTTATTTTTTATATTGTTATTTTTTGTTTAATTGGTTTTTAAGTTTACTTTGTGTGAATTTAAATCAATTTGATAGGTGTGTGCGATCGTTGTGACTTTATTGCATCCTTGTTAGGATGATAAACAACGTTAAGATCGATGTTTCGTAATGACATTGAAGGATGAAAAATCAGAAATTGCATCTGAGTGACATTTTTCTCAGTAAAAATAAGCATTTTTATAAAGCTGTGAATCCCGAGTGAAAGTTCGTTTTTATCAAAAAGGGAAATCCTTTTTTGGATTTTTGGGTATATCACCATCGCGTTAATAGGTAGATATTATAGTGGAACACTTTTCTCTTCCTCCTGCTAAAGTTATTAGCACATTGCTGCAACACCCCTATGTGATGTCTATCTATGCAAAGGATATGCTATATGCATTAAAGGCAGATGTTTCGGAATTGAATCTGGATAAAAACCGTATAGTGTTAGCAGTAGAATATTCCGGCTCGGATATTGACAGATACCTTGCCGATGGTGGTTTGAATTTTGATTTGGAGGCGCTCAAAGGCACGGAGAACATCGAACGGGAAACCTACAGCCTTTGCAATATTCCGACCCAATTATTCAAGACGGATAGCATGTTTTATCGTCTAGAGTGTCGTTTGCCAGACTCTGTTTTCGTCACTGAAAACCGAGGGGCGATTCGTATCCCTTTTATTCTTGGCATGCAGGCTCGTGTCCGTATCGAAGTTTATATGCACACGCTTAACGTGCTTGGAACGCTGCGTAATTTATCGATCGGTGGTTGTCTGGTCGAAATTGATCTGGTGGAAAGTATTGCGATTGACGTGGGTCAGGATATTCCCGGCATTACGCTTGAGTTTCCTAACGGGGAAAGCTTTTATGCCGAAGGAAGAATTCGCCACATACGACCCTTAGGGAATAATGGTTATGCGGCTGTCGGCATCCAGTTTATCAATTTGTCGTCATCTCAGTCTGAAGCGCTGTTTCAGTACACGAATGAGTCGGAAAGAGAGGCGGCATATCGAACCGGCGTCACTGGCAGTATGGTGTATTCGTCCCCGTTGTTTATTCCGGGCACCAAGGAGAAAAGCCTCTTGCTGCGAGAAAGCCAGGAACGCGAGAAACGTACTCGCCAGACGCCTATGGAACGAGGCGTCATGGAGGTTGCCCATCGGCTTCAGATTGGGCTGATGTATATAAAAACGCGCAATAAACTGCCTGTTGAGATCTTTTATGACTGCGTCGACACCCTGATCTATATGGTCAAAAAAGAGAGAAAGGTTTTTCTGTATGCGCTGTCGTTCCTGCGCGATGACGCGGATTGGGTCAGGCATGCGGTACAGGTTGCAGGAAGGCTGGCAGATATGCTGCTTCTTGCCGATCCGCACGCTCCCCATGTGCGCGAGGCGGTGTTAGGCGCGCTACTCCACACGATGGGCAAGCCGCTGCTGGTTAACGCCCGTCTGCCGTCGTTAAAGGTCAACATGAATCCAACACAGAAAGCGATCCTTAGCGGCCATGTGGAGGTGTTGTGTGCGAAGTTACGTGAACTCGACTGGGCGATCAGCCCCACTTGCCGCGATGTGATTGAGAACGCTAACGAGCGTTTGGACGGCAGTGGCTATCCGCAAGGCAAACGCGCTGAGCAATTGTCGCCGTTAGTCCGATTGGTCTCTGTAATCAAGGCGATTAATAAGCTCAGGCATGCGCGCAATGGCGTTTCGCCCCGCACGCCATTGGCTGCCTACCGTAAAATCTATGAGGTGAACGCGGCCTATGACAAGGGGATGCTGGTCAAATACGTCCAGATTTACGGCCTCTACCCAATAGGCAGTCTGGCGAAATACTCGGGAGGCTTCCTCGGGTGGGTGATGGATATTGATAAAAAGGGCCGGCCTATTGCGGTGCACCTCGTCAAGAACCTGCGCTTTCCTGATACCAATATCAGCTGTGTTGTCTCTAAAGGTGACTTGCTACAGGTTGGTCAGCTCGAAGACATCGTGAATCCAGACGATTTCGGCATGAAAGTCCTGAAAATTTAGCGGACACCGTGTGTATATAGGGCTGCGTGGCGGCCCTCCTTCCTCATTTCTCTCTACCGGTATCGCGAGGGTGACGGGCCTGAAACGCGCGTACCATCAGCCATAACACTTTAAGCAATAAGGATTATCAGAAAAACCATTTAGTCATTTTGGTTATTTAATATTTCCATCATTTCTTTAATTGTTAAGATGCAGATCGTTACCCTTATCCTCCATCCATCTTTTTATTGCCTATTTTTGTATTAGCGTCGTTGGCTAACTGCACAGGCACAAGGAAACAGACATCACAATGACTACTCCGGTTTCCCCCACTTCATTGCTTCCGCTGAGTGCGGAGCAATTAACGCGTTTACAGGCGGCAACCGGTGATTTCTCATCGACGCAACTGGCCTGGCTCTCCGGTTATTTCTGGGGGCTGGTTCAGCAGCCTGGGAATGTAACGCCGGGGGCGATAGCCGCCACGGCAACGACAGCCGCCGCAGTCACGGTGCCAGTACAAACGATCACGCTGATCTCTGCTTCGCAGACCGGCAACGCGCGCCGGGTGGCGGAACAACTGCGTGACGATCTGCTGGCGGCCAAATTGTCCGTTAATCTGATCAATGCGGGCGATTACAAGTTCAAGCAAATCGGACAGGAAAAACTGCTGTTGATCGTGACGTCGACGCAGGGAGAAGGGGAGCCGCCGGAAGAAGCGGTCGCACTACATAAGTTCCTGCTGTCCAAAAAAGCCCCGGCGCTGAAAGACACCGCATTTGCCGTGTTTGGTCTGGGTGACACTTCTTATGAATTCTTCAGCAAGGCGGGTAAAGATTTCGATAGCCGTCTGGCTGAATTAGGTGCCGAGCGCCTGCTGGATCGCGTTGATGCCGATGTGGATTATCAGACGCTGGCCGAGCAATGGCGCCGCCAGTTAGTTGATATTTTGCAGGCGCGTGTGCCGGTTCAGGGCGCGGCGGTAGCACAGCTCGCTTCTCAGGGGGCTCTGGATGAAATTACCAGCAGCCCGTACAGCAAAACTTCCCCGCTGCATGCCACGTTTGCGGTGAATCAAAAAGTCACCGGACGTAACTCCGAAAAAGATGTTCGCCATATCGAGATCGATCTGGGGGATTCCGGTTTGCGTTATCAGCCAGGTGACGCGCTGGGCGTGTGGTTTGATAACGATCCCGCGCTGGTGCAGGAACTGCTGGAGCTGTTGTGGCTGAAAGGCGATGAATCCGTCAGCGTTGACGGCAAGACGCTGATGCTCGCGCAAGCGCTGAAAAGCCATTTTGAGCTGACGCAGAATACGGCGCCGATCGTCGAGAAATATGCCGTGCTGTCGCGTAATGAAACGCTGCTGTCGCTGCTGGCCGATAAGCCCGCGCTGCAACAGTTTGCACAGCGTACGCCGCTGGTGGATATGGTGCGACAGGCACCGGCTGAGCTGACGGCGGAGCAACTGCTGGGTCTGCTGCGTCCGCTGACGCCACGTCTTTATTCCATTGCTTCCTCACAGGCGGAAGTCGAAAGCGAAGTGCACATCACCGTTGGCGTGGTGCGCTACGACTACGAAGGGCGCGCGCGCGCGGGAGGCGCATCCAGCTATCTGGCCGACAGGCTGAGCGAAGACGATGAAATCCGCGTCTTCATCGAACATAACGATAACTTCCGTCTGCCTGCCAATTCCGACACGCCGGTCATCATGATTGGGCCAGGCACCGGGATCGCGCCGTTCCGCGCGTTTATGCAGCAGCGCGATGCCGAAGGGGCAGAAGGGAAAAACTGGCTGTTCTTCGGTAACCCACACTTTACGGAAGATTTCCTATATCAGGTTGAATGGCAGCGTTACGTTAAAGATGGACTGTTGACGCATATCGATCTGGCCTGGTCGCGCGATCAGGCACACAAGGTCTATGTACAGGACAAACTGCGCGAAAAAGGCGCAGAAGTCTGGCGCTGGATTCAGGACGGCGCGCACCTGTACGTGTGTGGTGATGCCAACCGTATGGCGAAAGATGTCGAGCAGGCGCTGCTGGATGTGATAGTTGAGCATGGCGGCATGGACAGTGAACAAGCCGATGAGTTTTTAAGCGATCTGCGCCTTGAGCGCCGTTATCAGCGAGATGTGTACTAATGAGTGAAAAATACGTTTTCAGTGAAAAACACCCTGGTCCCTTGGTAGTCGAAGGGAAACTCGCTGATGCTGAGCGCATGAAGCTGGCAAGTCACTTTCTGCGCGGCACGATTGCTGAAGATCTGAACGATGGTCTGACAGGCGGCTTCAACGGCGATAACTTTTTGCTGATCCGCTTCCACGGGATGTACCAGCAGGATGACCGTGATATTCGCGCCGAGCGTGCCGAGCAGAAGCTGGAACCTCGCCATGCGATGATGCTGCGCTGCCGCTTACCCGGCGGGGTGATGACGCCGGAACAGTGGCTGGGAATCGATAAATTTGCCAGCGAAAGTACGCTGTACGGCAGTATTCGTATTACTAACCGCCAGACCTTTCAGTTTCACGGCATCCTCAAACCGAACGTGAAACCGGTGCATCAACTGCTGAATCGTCTTGGGCTGGATGGGCTGGCGACGGCAAACGATGTGAACCGTAACGTGCTGTGTACCTCAAACCCGGTGGAGTCTGAACTACATCAGCAGGCGTATGAGTGGGCGAAAAAGATCTCTGAGCATTTGCTGCCGCGGACGCGTGCCTATGCCGAGATCTGGATGGATCAGGAAAAGATCGCAACGACGGATGAAGAACCGATTCTTGGGTCGACGTATCTGCCGCGTAAGTTCAAAACCACGGTAGTGATTCCGCCGCAGAATGATGTGGATCTGCACGCCAACGATCTTAACTTTATTGCGATTGCTGATAACGGCCGACTGGTGGGCTTCAATGTGCTGGTGGGCGGCGGGTTATCTATCGCGCACGGCGATAAGGCGACCTATCCTCGTACCGCCAGTGAACTGGGCTATATTTCCATTGAGCATACGCTGGCGATTGCTGAAGCAGTGGTGACGACACAGCGCGACTGGGGTAACCGTACCAACCGTAAAAACGCGAAAACCAAATACACGCTGGAGCGCGTGGGTGTAGACAACTTCAAGCAGGAAGTGGAAGCGCGTGCCGGTGTGAAATTTGAAGCGGTGCGCCCTTATGAGTTCACCGGACGTGGCGATCGCATCGGCTGGGTAAAAGGCATCGACAATAAATGGCACCTCACGCTGTTTATCGAGAATGGGCGTATTCTGGATTATCCGGGGCGTCCGTTGAAAACGGGTCTGGCGGAAATCGCGAAAATCCATAAAGGGGATTTCCGCTTAACCGCGAACCAGAATCTGATCGTCGCGGGCGTTCCTGCACGTAGCAAAGCGAAGATTGATGCGCTGGCGCGTGAGCACGGTCTGATTGATGACAGCGTCAGCGAGCAGCGCAAGAATTCGATGGCCTGCGTGTCGTTCCCTACCTGTCCACTGGCGATGGCGGAAGCCGAGCGCTTCCTGCCGGAGTTTGTCACAAAAGTGGAAGATATCATGCAGCAGCACGGCGTGGGGGATGAACATATCGTTCTGCGTGTCACGGGCTGCCCGAACGGTTGCGGCCGCGCGATGCTGGCGGAAATCGGTCTGGTGGGCAAAGCGGTGGGGCGATATAACCTGCACCTCGGCGGGAATCGCGAGGGGACACGTATTCCTCGTATGTATCGCGAAAATATTAATGAAACCGAGATCCTGGCGGAAATCGATCGTCTTATCGGACTGTGGGCGCAGGAGCGTCAGCCGAATGAAGGTTTCGGTGATTTCGTCATTCGCACCAACATCATTAAACCGGTGCTGGATCCCGCCCGCGATTTTTATGACTGACAGGAGAGCCTGATGACAGCACTTAACCTTGAGGCGCTCAATGCGTTATCGAAAGCGGAACAGGTGGCGGCACTGTCTGTTGTAAATAGCCAGCTTGAACCGCTATCGGCACAAGAAAGAGTGAGCTGGGCGCTGGAGAATCTGCCGGGAGAGTTTGTTTTGTCGTCCAGCTTCGGCATTCAGGCTGCGGTATCGCTGCATCTGGTGACGCAACAGCGGCCAGATATCCCGATTATTCTCACGGACACGGGCTATCTGTTCCCTGAAACCTATCAGTTTATTGATGCATTAACGGAGCAGTTGAAACTGAATCTGCAAGTATATCGTGCTGCTGAATCTCCGGCCTGGCAAGAGGCGCGCTACGGTAAGCTGTGGGAGCAGGGCGTAGAAGGTATTGAGCGCTACAATCTGCTGAATAAAGTCGAGCCGATGAATCGGGCGCTGAGTGAGCTAAAGGCGAAAACGTGGTTTGCTGGCCTGCGCCGCGAGCAGTCCGGCAGCCGAGGCGAATTGCCCGTGCTGGCGATTCAGCGTGATGTCTTCAAATTTCTGCCGATTATCGACTGGGATAACCGCACGGTTTATCAGTATCTGAAAGAAAACGGTCTGGGCTATCACCCACTGTGGGATCAGGGTTACCTGTCTGTCGGCGACACGCACACCACCCGCAAATGGGAACCGGGCATGAGCGAAGAAGAAACCCGCTTCTTCGGCCTTAAACGCGAATGCGGGCTGCACGAAGGGTAAAACAGAGACCGGGCACTGCCGAATGCCAGTCACTTAAGCATGGATTTAGGGGAAACACGGTGATGAGGTTCCCGCAGGGATGCCTCACGCCGTGGTAGCCCCGGTATCTCGATCCTTAAACGATCGGCATTAGGGCGCGGCCCGGTTTTTTACATTCGGGCTTAATGAGGTGTCTGTGCGCCCTGAATCGCAGTGAGTGCGATGGTATAGACGATATCGTCAACCAGCGCACCGCGTGAAAGGTCGTTCACGGGTTTGCGCATCCCTTGTAGCATTGGGCCGATAGAGATCAGGTCTGCGGAGCGCTGAACGGCTTTATAAGTGGTATTACCCGTATTCAAATCCGGGAAAATAAAGACGGTTGCTTTCCCTGCGACCCGCGAATCCGGCGCTTTGGCGCGGGCAACATCCGCCATAATGGCAGCATCATATTGCAGCGGGCCATCAATGATCAGGTCTGGTCGTTTTACCTGGGCCAGCCGTGTTGCTTCCTTCACTTTCTCGACATCGCTGCCAGAACCAGAATTACCCGTTGAATAGGATATCATCGCCACGCGAGGTTCAATGCCAAACAGCGCTGCTGAGTCTGCCGATTGAATCGCAATCTCGGCCAGTTGCTCTGCTGTGGGATCGGGGTTGATCGCACAGTCGCCGTACACCAGTACTTGCTCCGGCAGCAACATAAAGAAGATGGATGATACCAGAGCGCTTTCTGGTGCCGTCTTAATCAGCTGTAGCGGGGGACGTATCGTATTGGCGGTCGTGTGTACCGCGCCAGAGACCAAGCCATCAACCTCATCTTGTTCAAGCATCAGCGTGCCAAGTACGACATTATCTTCCAACTGTTCGCGGGCGATGATGTCCGTCATGCCTTTATTCTTTCGTAACGCAACCAGACGTGGCACATAGCGTTCTCGGACTGCGTGAGGATCGATAATCGTAATGCCATCGCCTAGCGAGACACCCTGAGACGCGGCAATATGCAGAATATTTTCCGGCTCCCCTAATAAAATACAGTGTGCGATACCGCGTTCGGCACAGATAGCGGCCGCTTTGATCGTGCGCGGTTCATCCCCTTCGGGTAGCACAATACGCTTACCCGCACGACGCGCCATTTCGGTTAACTGATAGCGAAATGCTGGCGGTGACAGACGACGCGTATGCTCAGTGGCCGCACTCAGCGTATCGATCCAGTCTGGATCGATATAGTTAGCCATGTAGTCGCCTACACGCTCGATGCGCTCGTAATCATCAATGGGCACGGCTGGTTGATAGCTTTGCAACTCCAAAGAGGTTTGCCAGGTATTACTCTGCACCAGATAAACCGGCAGGCCCGTGGCAAATGCGCGTTCGCACAAGGTATGGATACTGGAAGGAATATGTCCTCCACCGGTAAGCAGGAGTGCGCCGATTTCCACGCCGTTCATCGCTGCCAGACAGGCAGCAATAATGACTTCAGGACGATCGGCGGATGTCACCAGCAAGGCTCCGGGGCGGAAATACTGCAACATCAGTGGGACGCTGCGTGCGCAGAAGACGATCGATTTTATGCGGCGAGTATGCCGATCTCCGGTGTGGATTGCTGTAGCTTGCAAATGGCTGACAATATCGCTGACTCGGGTTGAAATCAGATCGAAATGCCAGGGGATTGCGCCGAGTAGAGGAAGTGTGCCGATCGTTTTTAGCCGTTTTATATCCAAATTGACGACGTTGGCTTCTGTTGCATCGTCAAAAATTCGGGAAAGGTCCGGTCGTGCCCGGCCTTGCTCATCAACCGGCGCATTGATCTTGTTGACGATGGCACCAATAATTGATGCTCCCTTATTTGTCCCGAGACTGTTGCGAGCCAGCTCAATGCGTGCTTTTAGCTCATCGGCGTTATCAGAACCCTGTGGCAGAACCAAAATGATTTCCGCATTCAGGGCATTGGCGATCTCTTTATTAAGCGATGTCGCGAAGGGATGCTTACGCGTCGGTACAAGACCTTCAATCAGCACGATATCGGCATGATGGGTATTTTCATGATATCGAGCGACAAGCTCTTCAAGCAAAATCGCCTTTTTCTGCTGTGATAGCAGCGATTCTGCGTGAGCGATTGTTAGAGGTTCCGCGACAGGAAGGCGGGAATGGGTTCGAACAATCGCCGTAGTCAGATCCGTGGTGTCGTTGCTGTCGCGCGGCTGCGCGACAGGTTTGAAGAAGCTCAGGCGTACGCCCTTGCGTTCCATTGCGCGAATAAGGCCGAGGCTGACACTTGTCAGCCCCGAACCTGTGCCAGTAGGGATGAGCATAATGGTACGGGACATGTTTTATCCTTCTTATTTTCTCTGGCGATGATATAGACGTCAGCTTTCACGCTGCCGCATGTGGTGGAATTCCCCAACATACAGTCCTGAGCGTGCAGTGGTTGATGAGGGTTACGCGTGATTGCGCACAGCCAGACTACTGCTACGTAAATCAATCACCATCCGACCTTTAATTTTTCCTTGCTCCATTTCCTCAAAGATAGCGTTGACATCGGTCATCGGGCGTAACGTCACTTTAGGGATAACTTTCCCTTCCTGAGCAAACTGGAATGCTTCCAGCAAGTCCTGACGTGTCCCGACCAGTGAACCGATGACCTGAATGCCGTCTAACACCAGACGCGGAATGTACAAATCCATACTTTCGGGGGGCAGGCCGATAGCAACGACCCGTGCACCGGCTCGTACCGCATCAATGGCAGAATTAAACGCCGCCCGCGCGACGGCGGTGACGACGGCAGCCTGTGCGCCGCCCACTTTTTCCTGAATGATTTTTGCCGCATTCTCTTTCGCGGGATTGATGACTAAATCGGCACCCATCTCTTTTGCAAAAGCCAGTTGGGCATCGTTGACATCCACC
The DNA here is from genome assembly GCF_046159765.1 of Pectobacterium artocarpous. Taxonomy (NCBI): domain Bacteria; kingdom Pseudomonadati; phylum Pseudomonadota; class Gammaproteobacteria; order Enterobacterales; family Pectobacteriaceae; genus Pectobacterium; species Pectobacterium artocarpous. The sequence goes on along the minus strand of NZ_JBJXVK010000023.1, from coordinate 24,024 downwards.
GCGATAACGTTGGCGTTAAAGACGTTTTTTGCATATTGCAGCGCCAGATTCCCTAACCCGCCTAGCCCATAAATCGCAATCCACTGCCCGGGCTTAATGGTGGAAACTTTTACTGCTTTGTAGGTTGTGACGCCCGCGCAGGTAATGCTGCTGGCTGCCGCCGGGTCCAGACCATCGGGAACTTTGACCGCATAATCTGCGACGACAATACATTCCTCTGCCATGCCACCGTCTACGGTGTAGCCAGCATTTTTGACATCACGGCAGAGTGTTTCATTACCGCCGACGCAGTACTCGCAATGCCCACACCCTTGATAGAACCAAGCTACGCTGGCACGATCGCCCGGTTTTAGTGAGGTGACGCCTGGCCCAATGGCTTTGACGATGCCAATCCCTTCATGGCCGAGAACGACACCGGTTTTATCGCCATAATCACCATTCTTGACGTGTAGATCCGTATGACAGACGCCGCAGTATTCCATGACGAGCAGCGCTTCGCCGTGGCCGGGCTCGCGTAATGTTTTTTCAATAATTTCAGCTTTTCCACCCTTCGCGGCTACCACTGCTTTCATAATTGACTCCTGTTCGTTTTTAATACGTAAATACGCTAACGGCGACATATGCCGTGCATTAGTGATGACTTAACTTAGATGAGTCAGATCCTGTGATGCCGGGAGGCATCACAGGAAGACTCGTCACACGGGTAAAAGATAAGTGGCTAGTGCTGTAAACGCCGTCGAAGCGTTAATGACGGTTTCTCGTTAAAGAGCTTTTGATAATCTCTGGAGAACTGACCCAGATGCCAGAATCCCCACTGCATTGCCGCATCCTGAACCGTGCGATGCGGCGATATCGGACTGATGAGTTCGCGACGAGCCGCGTTGAGGCGGATGATTTTTAGCCACGCATTTGGACCGATACCTACCACGCTGTGGAAGGCATTCTGTAATGTACGGCGGCTAACGTGTAACTGGCGGCAGAGGTCAAGAACGGTGACCGGTTCTGATGTCTGGCTCAACACATACTCCCGCACAAAAGAAATCAATTTGCGATGATGGTGAGCTTGCGCGTGTTCAGAGGAAGGTTGAACGTTCTCCAGGAAAGAGATCAGCGTAGTCAGCAGGTTATGTTTCAGTACTTTTTCTGCATTACGTGTTTTCATCACATGTGGGAAATGACAGCTATACCATAGAGCCTGACGGATAAACGAACACAGTGTGGCTTTTTTGTCGTGTTCCATTTGCAGCGTTGCACCCTGATTCAACCTTTGAGTCAGCCATTCTGGATCGTTGAGTGCGCCAACATACTGGTTGAGAACGTCATGAGAGATAACCACGCCCAAAATAGAAAACTCATCGGGTGTGCTTAATTCAAATTCTTTGCCGCCGGGACTCACGGCAATGCTGTATTCATCCAGCGGTTGTGCATCAATAAACCCCATACGTTGCTGTGTGGAAGGGACGCCAAACCAGAATGAACCGGGCCATACCATGCAGGATTGGCGTAGTGCGAGGTTCGTGTACTCATGACAAAGCTGAATACCATCCAGCAGTAATTCCTGAAGCTCGCCACGGAAGTGGCCGGGAGACACCTGATCGTAAAGCTGTTGCCAGGCGGTAATGGTACAGGACTGGGTATAGGCATCCTGTGTGGAATACTGATGTATATACTGACTCTGTCCCTTAGACGGTAATACGTTTGCTGGAGGCGTAACTCTGGCATCAAGCTGATGTAATGGAGTGAGGTTCTCGGTTCTCATGTGCATTTTCCTCCCAGAAAAAGCCTGACGTCAGATCGTGATACCCAGTGTGTTTGCCTCGCTATCGCCGTTATAATGCGCTCCTGCCTGTTATTAACGGCGATAGCTGTCGTACTGATAAAAATTAAACGATCCTGAACATATCTACCATGACACAGCGTCGAATTCTTACAAAAGTACGTGCTGATGTCACGCCTTCACCCGTCGGCGTTGAAATGGTCATGGACGTACAACCTTCGCCGCCCAACCCTAATCCTGCGATGCAGGGGCCATTCTTCACAAAGATGCTGGTGTTGATCGCATTCGCCATCTTGTGCAAATTATTAATGTTTGTCGAATGCATGGCCGCGGTGTGACGGCGTCCACCTTCCAGATGAATGGCAAGCTCGATGGCTTCCTCTACATCCCGTACACGCACAATGGGGAGAACCGGCATCATCATTTCGGTTACGGCGAACGGGTGATTGGCATCCGTTTCGGCCAGTAGCAAACGGGTGTGTTCGCTGACATTTAAGCCGATGGCTGCGGCAATTTTGGCAGCGTCGCGTCCTACCCAATCGCGGTGTGGACGACCCCTTCCATGTTCATCAATATCGGTGAGCAGCAATGACTGAAGTTGCTCGATTTGCTGATGAGTGAGTAAGACCGCCTGATGGTATTGCATTTCCGACAATAACTCATCGGCGACACTGTTGACCACGATAGCCACTTTCTCATCAACACAGATAATGTTGTTATCAAAAGAAGCACCGCGCACAATATCACGTGCGGCGCGCTCGATATTTGCTGTCTCATCGACAACAACTGGCGGATTTCCAGCACCGGCGGCAATCAGACGTTTGTCCGTATGTTTACGGGCGGCTTCCACGACGGCCTCGCCCCCGGTAACAACCAGCAGACTGATACCCGGATGCCGGAACAGCCGCTGTGCGGTTTCAATATTGGGATCGGCCACCGTCACTAGCAGGTTCTCTGGCCCGCCTGCGGTAATAATCGCTTTATTCAACAGGCTGATTGTGTAGAGCGAGACTTTCTTTGCCGACGGATGTGGAGCAAAAACGATGCTGTTGCCTGCGGCAATCATACTGATCGCGTTATTGATCACCGTAGCGGCCGGATTGGTTGACGGCGTGACGGATGCCACTACGCCCCACGGCGCATTTTCGATCAGCGCGAGGCCGTTATCTCCGGTCACCACTTTCGCTGACAGACTCTCCGTTCCCGGAGTACTGCGTGCTTGCGAGACATTTTTGGCATATTTATCCGCCACGCGCCCCATGCCAGTTTCTTCTACGGCCATTTCTGCCAGAACTTGCGCGTAGCGTTCGCCAGCCTGACGGATGGCGACTATCACGTTTTGACGGACGATGACGTTATCCAACCGTTTTTGCGCCTGCGTTGCGGCGGAGACAGCGTCATCCAAAGAGGCAAAGATCCCGTATTGTGCATCAAAATCAGCAACGGGACGTGCCGTAGCATTTAGCTCAAGTGTTGATTGTTCCATACGCGCAATCCTCTCTATTAATAAGCTAATCTGGCATGCAACGTGTCATGGCATGACCACAACAGATTCGCGTCCATACCACGAGGAACCTTGATTCTTTCTGTTCAATTGATGGCTGAACGAATCGCGTGAACCTCTTCTCGTTAATGGTTTTTGGCTGCCCGCGGGGCTGGTGGCATGTTGCAATGAATCTGGAAAAGCAAATATCAAAAATCGGCAAACTGTCTGCAACTTTGACGTGCGTCATAAACTCTGTTTAGCAAAGTGCGGTGTAGAGGAGATAAACGAGGGGGATTGGTGAGTAGCCGGATTTGTTCTACTGTTATTCCATTACGGAACTTGTCATTCCAATTCGGCATTTCATAAGTGTTCTGTCCGCACCGTATAGTCGCATTATCTACTTTTTTGCTTAGTTAAGGCGATTGTGAACTATCTCCCTATATTTGCCGATCTTCGTCAGCGTCCGGTACTGGTTGTTGGCGGTGGCGAGGTTGCTACGCGCAAAATCGATCTACTGCAACGCGCGGGTGCGGAGGTAAAAATTGTCGCGCAAGCGCTGGCGGAGCCACTGGCTGTGCAGTATCAGGCCGGGAAGATTGAATGGCTGGCGCAGGTTTTTACGCCTGATTTGCTATCTGGCGTATTTCTGGTGATTGCCGCAACCGATGACGCCGAGCTGAATGCAGTTGTGTTTGAGGCGGCAAATCAGCGTCATTTGCTGGTTAACGTGGTAGACGATCAGCCGAAGTGCTCGTTTATTTTCCCCTCGATTGTTGACCGTTCTCCATTGGTGGTGGCGATTTCCTCGGGAGGGCAGGCTCCTGTGCTGGCACGCCTGCTGCGTGAAAAACTGGAATCATTACTGCCAGCCAGTTTGGGCACGATGGCGGACATCGCCGGAAGCTGGCGTGACAGGATTAAAACTCGATTGCATTCGATGTCAGCACGCCGTCGTTTTTGGGAACGGCTGTTTGTCGGGCGTTTTGCTGCACTGGTTTCTGCCGGACAGCTGGCGCAGGCTGAAGACGAATTGCAACAGCAACTGATTAATCATCAAGACGAGCAACAACTGCCTGCGGCATCACGCGGTGAAGTGGCGTTGGTTGGTGCAGGCCCCGGCGATGCGGGGCTGTTGACGTTACGTGGCTTACAGGTGATGCAGCAGGCGGATGTGGTGCTGTATGACCACTTGGTTAGCGCCGAGGTGCTGGATCTGGTACGCCGCGATGCCGAACGCATCTGCGTCGGAAAGCGCGCCAGCGCGCATTCGTTGCCGCAGGATGAGATTAACCAGTTATTGGTGAAGCTGGCACAGGAAGGTAAACGGGTCGTCCGTCTGAAAGGCGGCGATCCCTTTATTTTTGGTCGGGGCGGTGAAGAACTGCAAGCGGTGGCGCAGGCCGGGATTTCGTTTCAGGTTGTACCCGGTGTGACGGCGGCGGCAGGTGTGACGGCGTATGCGGGGATTCCGCTGACGCACCGTGACTACGCGCAGAGCGTGCTTTTTATTACCGGCCACTGTCGCCCTGATGGCGACGAACTGGACTGGTCAACGCTGGCGCGCGGGCGTCAGACGCTGGCGATTTATATGGGAACGATGAAAGCCGCAGAAATTGCACAGCAACTTATCGCGCATGGCCGCTCATCACAGACCCCTGTCGCAGTAATCAGCCGCGGTACTCGACACGATCAACTGGTGCAAATCGGCACGCTGCAACAGTTAGAACATTTGGCACGGCAAGCGCCGACACCAGCCTTGCTGGTGATTGGCGAGGTGGTGGACTTACACCATCAGATTGCCTGGTTTGGTCAGACAACGCCGACAGTGCCGCAAGACAGCCGCCCAGCGGTAGTAAACTTGGCTTAAGGAAAGGGTATGGACGAGAAACGACTCACGCATTTACGGCAGCTTGAAGCCGAAAGCATTCACATCATCCGCGAAGTGGCGGCCGAGTTCAGTAACCCGGTGATGATGTATTCCATCGGCAAAGACTCTTCGGTGATGCTGCATCTGGCGCGCAAGGCGTTCTATCCGGGTTCGCTGCCTTTCCCGTTGTTGCACGTTGATACCGGCTGGAAATTTCGTGAAATGTATGAATTCCGTGACCGGACGGCGAAAGCCTACGGCTGTGAGCTGCTGGTACACCGTAACCCGCAGGGCGAAGCACTGGGGATTAACCCTTTTGTACACGGCAGCGCCAAGCACACTGACATTATGAAAACCGAAGGGCTGAAGCAGGCGCTGGATAAATACGGCTTTGATGCCGCGTTTGGCGGCGCGCGTCGCGATGAAGAGAAGTCACGTGCCAAAGAGCGCATTTACTCCTTCCGCGACCGTTTCCACCGTTGGGATCCAAAGAACCAACGTCCAGAACTGTGGCATAACTACAATGGTCAGATTAACAAAGGCGAGAGCATCCGCGTTTTCCCGCTTTCTAACTGGACCGAGTTGGATATCTGGCAATACATCTATCTGGAAAACATCGAGATTGTTCCACTCTATCTGGCCGCTCCACGCCCGGTGCTGGAGCGCGATGGCATGCTGCTGATGGTGGATGACGATCGTATCGACCTGCAACCGGGTGAAGTCATCGAACAGCGCATGGTTCGTTTCCGCACGCTGGGCTGCTGGCCGCTGACGGGCGCGGTGGCATCCGAAGCGCAGACGCTGCCGGAAATCATCGAAGAGATGCTGGTTTCCACGACCAGCGAGCGTCAGGGAAGGGTAATTGACCGCGATCAGGCCGGTTCAATGGAACTGAAAAAGCGTCAAGGGTATTTCTGAGGAATCGTCGAATGAGCCAAATTTCGTTAAAAGACACCGCCGCAGAAAATGGGGCTGAGAAAGATGCTGTTGTCATGAATAATGCGATTGCACAGCAGATCGCCGAGCAGGGCGGTGTGGAAGCGTATTTACACGCGCAGCAGGATAAAACGCTGCTGCGTTTCCTGACCTGCGGCAGCGTCGACGATGGAAAAAGTACACTGATTGGCCGTTTACTGCATGATACGCGCCAGATTTATGAAGATCAGCTCAGTACGCTGCATAATGACAGCAAGCGTCTGGGGACGCAGGGAGAAAAACTGGATCTGGCGCTGCTGGTCGATGGGCTTCAGGCCGAACGCGAGCAGGGCATCACGATTGACGTGGCCTACCGTTATTTTTCGACGGAAAAGCGCAAATTCATCATCGCCGATACGCCGGGACACGAGCAGTACACGCGCAACATGGCGACCGGCGCATCAACCTGCGAACTGGCGATTCTGCTGATTGACGCCCGTAAAGGCGTATTGGATCAAACCCGCCGTCACAGCTTTATTGCGACCCTGCTGGGGATTCGCGATCTGGTGGTGGCGGTGAATAAAATGGATCTGGTTGATTATCAGCAAGCGGTATTTGAGCAGTTTAAGCAGGATTATCTGGATTTTGCTCAGCAACTGCCAGCCGACCTGAATATCACCTTTGTGCCGATTTCCGCGCTGGATGGCGACAATGTCGCCACGCCAAGCACGACGATGAGTTGGTATACCGGTCCGACGCTGTTAGGCGTGTTAGAAACGGTGAATGTGGCGCAGCGCAGCCTCGAACAGCCAATGCGCTTCCCGGTGCAGTATGTTAACCGTCCGAATCTGGATTTCCGCGGCTACGCGGGCACGCTGGCCTCCGGCATTATCCGCGTCGGGCAACGGGTCAAGGTGCTGCCGTCTGGCGTGGAATCTACCGTTAGCCGTATTGTGACCTTTGATGGTGATTTACCACAGGCGCAGGCGGGAGAAGCGATTACGCTGGTGCTGGCGGACGAGATTGACATCAGCCGTGGCGATCTGCTGGTTGATAGCCGCGAATCGTTGAAAGCGGTGCAGCATGCGCTGGTGGATGTTGTCTGGATGGCGGAGCAGCCGCTGGTGCCGGGACAAAGCTACGACATCAAGATCGGCGGCAAGAAAACGCGCGCTCGGGTTGAGAATATTCAGTATCAGGTTGAGATTAATACGCTAACGCAGCGCGTCGCGGAGAGCCTTCCGCTGAATGGCATCGGTTCGGTTGAGCTGATTTTTGATGAGCCGCTGGTGCTGGACAACTATCAGCACAACGCGGTGACGGGTGGGATGATCTTTATCGATCGTCTGAGCAACGTCACGGTAGGCGCGGGTCTGGTACGGGAACCTATCGAGCAGGTGTATCAGGAACCGGGCGCGTACAGCGCGTTTGAGCTGGAACTGAATGCGCTGGTGCGTCGTCACTTCCCGCATTGGGGTGCGCGCGATCTGCTGGGAGGCAAATAACGTGTCTTTACGCGATGAACCGACTGACGAAAACGTCGTCTGGCATTTGCACGATGTCACCCGTGAGTCGCGCGAGAAACTGCATGGTCATCAGGGCGTGGTTATCTGGTTTACCGGGCTGTCTGGTTCCGGTAAATCCACGCTGGCGGGGGCGCTGGAGCAGGCACTACATCTGCGCGGTGTCAGCACTTATCTGCTGGATGGCGACAACGTCCGGCACGGTTTGTGCCGGGATTTGGGCTTCACCGACGCCGATCGGCGCGAGAATATTCGCCGCGTGGGTGAAGTTGCCAAACTCATGGTGGATGCCGGTCTGGTGGTCCTGACCGCGTTTATCTCGCCGCACCGTGTCGAGCGCAAAATGGTGCAGGATTTACTGGGTGAAGGGCAGTTCATCGAAGTCTTCGTCGATACGCCGTTAGCGACCTGTGAAGCGCGCGATCCTAAGGGGCTGTATAAAAAAGCCCGAGCGGGAGAACTGCGCAATTTCACGGGGATCGACTCGGCGTATGAAGCGCCGGAGGCGCCCGATAGCCACCTGGATGGCGAACAATTAGTAACAAATTTGACAAGCCAATTGTTAGATCTGCTTGGCAAGCGAGCTATTATCAGGCTCTGATATCCCCGCTTTTTTCACCGCACTGTTGGGTGATGCAGGGGAAGAATGGGAAAGATTATGCAAAATGCCACGCAGTTAACGATTAGCAAGACTCGGCCAGCGCAAGACGAGGATGACGGCGTTTCCTACCTGTTTATGGGGGCGGTGACGGGGTTCTCCTTTTATTGGTTGGCCTTTAGCGTCCCCTTTCTGGTATACGGCTCCAATACCACGTTTTTTTTCATGCTCTACACTTGGCCGTTCTTTCTGGCGCTGATGCCGTTTTCGGTGCTGGTTGGCGTTGGGTTTAGTTTTCTGCTGAGAGGCTATCTTTTTTATACGCTTTTTGCGACGGGACTGACGGTAATCTGTCTGTTCTGGCTGATATTTTCTTTTTTGACGGGGTGGTAAAAGAAAAGGCTGCCAGCGCGGAAGACGCTGACAGCCCTGATGTTGTAGTATTGAGCGAATTTACAGTACTTTGCTCAAAAACGCCTGCGTGCGCGGGTTACTTGGATGCGTAAAGATCGTCTCTGGTGTCCCCTGTTCCTGAATGATCCCCTGATCGATGAAGATGACTCTATCGGCGACCTCTTTGGCAAATGCCATCTCATGGGTCACAATGACCATAGTCATACCTTCGTTCGCCAGGGTTTTCATGACGGCCAGCACTTCGCCCACCAGTTCAGGGTCCAGCGCGGAGGTCGGTTCATCAAACAGCATGATAGCTGGTTCCATTGCTAACGCTCGGGCAATGGCGACACGCTGCTGCTGTCCACCAGACAGACTGTTCGGCCAGGCATCGATTTTATCCAGCAAACCGACCTTGCTGAGCAAGGCTTTAGCCCGTTCAACAGCCTGTGCGCGGGGTAATTTCTTCACATCCATCGGCGCCATGATCACATTTTCCAACACCGTCATGTGTGGGAACAGATTAAAGCGCTGAAACACCATTCCCACGCTTTCACGCATGCGGTTGATGTCGGTTTTCTTATCGTGAATGGCAAAACCGTTGACCGTAATCTCACCCGCCGATAGCGTCTCCAGCGCGTTAATACAGCGCAGAAAGGTACTTTTTCCTGAACCCGATGGGCCAATCAGGCAGAGCACTTCCTGAGGCGCGATGTCACAGGAAATACCGCGTAGGACGTGTGTATCCCCAAACTGTTTTTGCAGGTTTTTAACGTGAATCACTTTTGCCAAACCTCGTTTCCATGTGCCGCACCAGCAGCGAGAGCAGGAAAGTAATAACCCAGTAGACGATAGAGATGGTCAGGTAGGGTTCCCAGTACGTGGCGTAAGCCCCTGATACCGTACGAGCGGCATACGCAAGATCGGCCAATCCGATCGCGGACGCCAGCGATGAATCTTTCACAATCGCGATGGCATTATTGCCCAGCGGCGGCAGCATACGGCGAAATGCCTGTGGCAGGATGACTTTCCGCATGGTGCGGCCATAGCTCATACCGAGCGAGCGGGATGCTTCCATCTGGCCGCGATCGATTGACTGAATACCAGCGCGGAATATCTCAGAGACATAGGCACCCGCATTCAGCGTAATGGCCACAATGCAGGAGAGGAACGCACCGTAATCGGCACGCAGCGTGCGGGCAAAATCGACTGACATGATATTGCTGGTTACCAGCAGGCCATCACGCGGATTGATGAACAGCGGCACTAACGCGAAATGCACCACCATGATTTGCACAAACAGTGGCGTGCCGCGAAAGGCGCTGATGTAGATGCGTACCGGCCATTGAACGCCGTAGTACAGGATATATTTCCACGGGCCGTGCGGCGCTTGCGCTACGCGGCCTAACCCGAGTGTTAATCCCCAGCAGGTGCCAAGAATGACACAAATAATGGTGCATTTGATGGTCATCCAGGTGCCCTCCATAAAGAGAGGCGCATATTCCTGAATGATCTCCCAACGAAATCCCGTCAAGATCGTTTCCTTTTTTGAATAGGCTAACGTAATAATTCTTCTAAATTAAACCGGACAGGCTGGCTGTCCGGTGAGTGCGACGTCTCACGCGAGGCGATGGAGACCAGGAGAAGCGCGCAGTGTCTTGCTGGCGTTATTCTGCGGGTAAAGTTGGCACGTTGTTATCAAACCAGGTTTGGTAGATCTTAGCGTAGGTCCCGTCAGCAACGATTTTTTTCAGCCCGGCGTTAATTTTTTCACGCAGTTGATCGTTGCCTTTCGCTACCGCGATCCCAAAATACTGACGTTCGAATTTGGCATCGGAAACCAGATTGAACTGTTTTTCAGGGTGAGTCTTAATGTAAAACTTCACCACGCCCACATCGCCAACCGCTGCACCCACGCCATCTTCATACAGTTCTTGTAACATTAACGGAGTGTTATCGAAGCGCTTAATCGATGTACTGTTTTTCCCTAATACGTCGGAGACCACGATATCGGCGGTACTGGAGTTTACTACGCCCACTTTGTGATCTTTCAGCGCGGCGATCGAATCGATCGTTGAGCCTTTAGGAACGACGATCGACTGTTCGGCAGGAAAGTAAGGCGCGGAGAAATCGACCATTTGCTTACGTTTGTCGGTAATCGTGATACCCGAAATGATAATGTCACGGTCACCGGAATTAAGGGTCGCGAAGATGCCTTCCCACGGCGTATTGATCAGCTTGATATTAAAATTCTCTGCCTTAGCGATAGCTTTAATAATATCAATATCAAAGCCTTCCAGCTCTTTCTGCGCGTTTTCAAACTCGAAGGGGCGATAGGTGCCGCCAGATCCGACAACGTAAGTGGGCTCCGTGGCGAAGGTGTTGGTTGAGAGTGCGGTGGCGAAGAGCGCACCAACAAATAACAGTTTCTTGAACATTGTGTCTCCTGGTTTAGATGTAAAAGCGTAAAGGTGAAACTTTCTTTTTTTATGCACTTTGAATGCATAAAAATACACAGGTAGCACGAATGGTTCAACTGACGTTTTCCGGTGGACGGTGTTATCTAGGTGATTTCCCGACGTCTGCGTATTCTGACAAGTGGCTGAGAGTGCAAAATGTGTGTGGGGGATGAATAGAAGATACGAGGGTTTCTGGAAGTGTTGAGTGGGACTTCTTGCCCGAATATCCCCCATTTAGGTACGCGGCAGAGCGAATCTTGCCTTCCACTGCCGGACACAGTGGAGTCGAAACAAAAGTTATGGGATGATTAGGCGGTTTTTCAGGGGGCGGGATGGGAAAGCTTACGCTGTTATTATTGATATTGCTTGGCTGGCTTCAGTACTCACTGTGGCTGGGCAAGAATGGCATTCATGATTATGTTCGGGTGAAGGATGATGTTGTTGTCCAGCAGGGAAACAACGCCAAATTAAAAGACCGTAACGAGCAACTGTTTGCCGAAATTGACGATCTCAATGGCGGACAGGAAGCGATTGAAGAGCGCGCACGTAATGAACTGGGTATGATTAAACCCGGTGAAAGCTTCTATCGTCTGGTACCAGAATCGAACCACCGTAGCGCGAATACGACTTCATCTAATCCTTCTCCATCCAACAATATACAACGTTGACGCATGCAGACACTGAGCCTTTCCCCGCCTGACATTGTTGCCGTTTTGCCCGCTGCGGGTAACGGCAGCAGAATGCAAAACGATCGTCCTAAGCAGTATCTGACGATTGGTAATGACGCAACCGGCCATAAAACTATTCTTGAACACACTATCGACGCGCTTTTACGCCATTCACGCGTGCAGCGTGTCGTTGTCGTCATCAGTCCCGATGACGTATTTTTTCATACCCTGACGATTGCCAACGATCCCCGTATTTGCACCGTAACGGGCGGGTTGCAGCGTGCCGATTCCGTGCTGGCTGGGCTGTCTGCTGTAGCCGATAGCGCGTGGGCGCTGGTGCATGACGCTGCGCGTCCATGTCTGCATCAGGACGATCTGACGCGCCTGCTGGCGATTGTCGAACAGAGTGACGTTGGTGGAATTTTGGCCGCCCCGGTTCGTGATACCATGAAGCGCAGCACGGATGGGGTTATCGATCGCACGGTAGAACGTAACGATTTGTGGCACGCATTGACGCCGCAGCTTTTTCCCGCGGTGCTGTTGAAACAGTGTCTGAAACGGGCGCTTCAGGATGGTGTTGCCGTCACAGATGAAGCCTCCGCGTTGGAATATTGTGGCTATCGCCCGCAAATTGTTAGCGGACGTTCGGATAATATCAAAGTCACTCGTCCAGAGGATTTGGCATTAGCTGAATTCTATTTAACCCGTTTTCAGTAACCTCATTTTATTCGCTAAATTTATTCGTTAAATATATAAGGAGAATGCGCGATGCGTATCGGTCACGGTTTTGATGTCCATAAGTTCGGTGGAGAAGGTCCGCTGGTGATCGGTGGCGTGCGAATTCCTTATACTCAAGGCCTGCTGGCGCATTCCGATGGGGATGTGGTGCTACATGCGGTGACGGATGCTCTGTTAGGTGCCGCCGCATTGGGCGACATTGGCAAGCTGTTTCCTGATACCGATCCGGCTTTTAAAGGGGCGGACAGTCGTGTCCTGCTGCGTGAAGCCTGGCGTCGTATCAATGAAAAAGGCTATCAGTTAGGTAATCTGGACGTCACGATTATTGCGCAGGCACCGAAAATGGCACCGCATATTCCACAAATGCGCGTGAATCTGGCGGAAGATTTGCTGTGTCATATGGATGACGTCAATGTGAAAGCCACGACGACAGAACAATTGGGCTTTACCGGTCGTGGTGAAGGTATTGCCTGCGAAGCCGTTGCCTTGCTGGTGAAAAAAGGAACGAGTGAAATTGTCGCGTGGTAAGCGGTAGGCTTATCAACAAGATCCTATCAATCATAGAAAACGAACAGTAATAAGAAACAAGGTCATGTCGCGTGTCATTCGGTTATGACCGTGTAGAATAACGATGAAAAATAGCGAACAACTCGTCTGGTTGCACGGCGAACCACAGGCTACCGGGTCATTGAAATCCGCTGAGGAAGATTTTGTCGTCGTCGAGGATCTGGGGTTTCATCCCGACGGCGACGGTGAGCATGTTCTGTTGCGCGTGCGCAAGCGCGGCTGCAATACACAATTTGTGGCCGAAATGCTGGCGAAATTTGCTCGCCTGCCGCTACGGGCCGTGAGCTATGCGGGCCTGAAAGATCGTCATGCTGTCACCGAACAGTGGTTCTGTTTGCATATGCCGGGAAAGGACACACCAGATTTCTCCTCGCTGGCGCTTGAAGGCTGTGACGTGCTGGAGTCCGTTCGCCACCGTCGCAAACTGCGTATCGGTACGTTGCGGGGTAACTATTTTACTCTGGTGCTGCGTCAGGTCAGCGATCGAAGCGAGGTGGATGCGCGCTTAACCTTGATTGCTGCGAACGGCGTCCCTAATTATTTCGGCAGCCAGCGTTTCGGACGCAACGGAAATAATCTTGAGCAGGCGCGTCTTTGGGCGAATAACAATATTCGAGTAAAAGAACGTAATAAACGTAGTTTTTATCTTTCTGCCAGCCGCAGTGCGATGTTTAATCAGGTTGCTAGCGCAAGACTGGCGGGAGCGCAGGCGAAAACTGTTTTGTGTGGTGACGCATTACAGTTGACAGGACGCGGCAGCTGGTTCGTTGCTAAGCCTGACGAACTGGAAGCTTTACAGACGCGCCTTGATGCTGGCGAACTCCAGATTACCGCACCGCTGCCCGGTGATGGTGAGTTGGGTACGCAAGATGATGCGCGGGCATTTGAAGAGCAGGCTTTGGCGGGACAAGAAACGCTGTGGTCGTTGGTCAAGCGTGAACGAGTTGAAGCGGCCCGGCGCGCGATACTGCTGTATCCGCAACAGATGCACTGGGAATGGCAGGACGACGCGACCGTGGAAGTGACATTCTGGCTACCTGCGGGCAGTTTTGCGACCAGCGTGGTACGTGAATTACTGCATTCATGCGAGGATGCCGATATTGGTGTCTGATGTGCTGCGATTTTTTGCAGAAAATCGTTGAGAGAAGAAATGCCAGCGGCTGTGCGTTATGGCTGGCCCTTGTGCGGGAAAATTGCTGTATTGGTGACGAGGTTAACCAGAGCTGAGGTCGGCGGGGAATGGTAAACAAGCGTATAGAAACGTTGCTGGCTCAACTGCGCCAGCAGGGCATTCAGGACGAACGTTTGCTGAAGGCGATAGAAGCCGTACCCAGAGAACGTTTTGTCGATGAGGCTTTTGAACATAAAGCGTATGAAAACACCGCTCTGCCTATTGGTTCTGGTCAGACTATCTCGCAGCCCTACATGGTCGCGAAGATGACGGAATTGCTTAGCCTCACGCCCGTATCCCGCGTGCTGGAAATTGGCACTGGATCGGGTTATCAAACGGCGATTCTCGCGCATTTGGTGCAGCACGTTTGCTCGGTGGAGCGCATCAAAGGGCTGCAATGGCAGGCTAAACGTCGTTTAAAACAGCTTGATTTGCATAATGTTTCTACCCGCCATGGCGATGGATGGCAGGGCTGGGCGTCGCGCGGACCGTTTGATGCCATTATTGTTACCGCTGCGCCGCCGGAGATTCCTTGTGCGCTGTTGGAACAGCTCGATGAGGGCGGAGTGATGGTGTTGCCCGTCGGGGAACAGTCGCAAATACTGCAAGTTGTACAGCGTCATGCCGGCGAATTTATTATTCAAACGGTTGAAGCTGTTCGGTTTGTTCCTCTGGTCAAAGGGGAATTAGCCTGATACCGTGGCGTGGCATGCATTTATTGTTAAGTCTTTAGAATTTCAACACAACTGTTTTATAGTGCGAACTTGTTGATATTGTTAGCCTCTAATCGTCGTGGTGCCTTTCCCGTTTTGCTTATGCGCCAGCGATGGTGAAGTAGCGATATTTCTCGTTCCAACTAACGGATACATGACCGGATATCTTTTACGCTACAATCAATTACGCTACGGGCAGTTGGGCTACAGCCAGTCAAACGGGTAGCTGATACGAGGCAAGCATGTCCGAATTGGGTTCTGAATATTACTGTTTTTTGAATGTTATCGTCACTTTTTTGAACGCTATAGTTATAGGGGAGTAAGGCGCATGGGAAGCCGAATGATGAATTTGCGTCACATTGCTGCTTGTACGGTGGTTGTTTTAGGATTGGCTGGATGTACCAACAATAATTCCAAATCCGCACCGATCAGCAGCGTTGACGGAAATACGGGCAGCCGAGGGGAAATGTTATCTGCGTCACCATCACGTATTTCAACGACGAGTGAAAGTGTTGCAACAACGCCCGATGGCCGGATCGTTTATAACCGTAGCTACGGTAATATACCGAAAGGTAGCTACAGCGGCGGCAATTCCTACACCGTTAAACGTGGCGATACCCTGTTTTATATCGCCTGGATTACCGGCAATGATTACCGGGATCTGGCGCAGCGCAACAATATTCCTGAACCATACAGCCTGAATGTGGGGCAATCGCTGAGTTTAGGCAATGGATCCGGCAACAACGCTTCGGGCGGTGGGCTGACGAGCGGTGGTGGCATGCTGGCAACAACCGATGCCACCCGAGGTGGCGTACCAACACCGCCATCAAGTGCTCAAATACAAACTACATCGGTTGATTCTCAGTCAACTAATGCGTATTCTGGTAATCAGGGTAAACAGAATGTAGGTAAGATGTTACCTACGGCAGGGGCAACGACAAGCGCTCCTGTTTCCGCACCAGCGGCTGTTGCCAGCAGCAATACGGCTGCTGTCGGCAGTTGGCGTTGGCCTACCGATGGGAAAGTCATAGATAGTTTCTCCGATTCCGAAGGGGGAAATAAAGGGATTGATATCGCCGGCTCACGTGGGCAACCGATCACCGCAACCTCCAGTGGGCGCGTGGTGTACGCGGGCAATGCGCTACGTGGTTACGGAAATCTGATAATCATCAAGCATAATGATGACTACCTCAGTGCCTATGCCCATAACGATACGATGCTAGTCCGTGAGCAACAAGATGTCACGGCAGGACAAAAAATCGCTACGATGGGCAGTACGGGCACCAGCTCAGTTCGCTTGCACTTTGAAATTCGTTACAAGGGGAAATCCGTAAACCCGCTGCGTTTTCTGCCGCAGCGATAAATCGGGCAGAATATTTCGGTATTCTGCCAAGGGATCACGGGTAGGAGCCACTTATGAGCCAAAGTACGCTGAAAGTTAACGAGTTACATGAAGATACCGATTTCGACGAGAATGGACTTGACGTTTTTGACGATAAGGCGCTGGCAGAGGAAGATACCAATGATAATGACTCGGCGGAAGACGAGCTGTTATCACAAGGGGTCCCACAGCGTGTCCTGGACGCAACACAGCTCTATCTAGGGGAAATCGGCTATTCGCCGCTTTTGACCGCAGAAGAAGAAGTTTATTTTGCCCGGCGTGCACTGCGTGGAGATGTCCCATCGCGCCGCCGGATGATTGAGAGTAATCTGCGGTTGGTGGTGAAAATTGCCCGCCGTTACAACAATCGTGGTCTGGCGCTGCTGGATCTGATTGAAGAGGGTAACCTCGGCCTGATCCGTGCGGTTGAAAAATTCGATCCAGAAAGAGGATTCCGTTTTTCAACCTACGCAACAACCTGGTGGATTCGACAGACGATAGAACGGGCGATCATGAATCAAACCCGTACCATCCGTTTGCCGATTCACATCGTCAAAGAACTCAACGTTTATCTGCGCACCGCGCGCGAACTGTCTCACAAACTGGATCACGAGCCGAGTGCGGAAGAAATAGCCGAACAGCTTGATAAGCCCGTTGATGACGTCAACCGCATGCTGCGTTTGAATGAACGTATTACTTCCGTCGATACCCCGCTGGGCGGTGATTCGGAAAAAGCGCTGCTGGATATTTTGGCAGACGAAAAAGACAACGGACCTGAAGACACCACTCAGGATAACGATATGAAACAGAATATCGTTAAATGGCTGTTTGAGCTTAATGCCAAGCAGCGTGAGGTGTTGGCGCGTCGTTTCGGCCTGCTCGGGTATGAAGCGGCAACGCTGGAAGATGTTGGTCGTGAAATCGGCTTAACGCGTGAACGCGTTCGTCAGATTCAGGTTGAAGGCTTGCGCCGCCTGCGGGAAATTTTGCAGGTTCAGGGGTTGAGCATTGAAGAACTGTTTCGTGAATAATACGCGATAAGTTACTGAAGTGTCGAAATAAAAAATGGTGGGGAAACCCACCATTTTTTTATGTCAGTATTCGCCCTTTCCTGCGAAAGGGCGGTTCGGCAGCGATTAGCGGACGATATTTGCCAGCAGGAAATCGACGATTTCGCTGGTTTTAATCATCTGCTTTTCACCAACCCGGCGGTGCTTATATTCAATCTCTTCGCTATCCAGATTGCGATCGCCAATAACGATGGTGTGCGGTACGCCAATCAGTTCCATATCGGCGAACATCACGCCTGGACGCTCTTTGCGGTCATCAAGCAGAACTTCAATGCCTTTAGCGCGCAGCTGCTGATAGATATCTTCAGCGACTTCCTTCACGCGGAAAGACTTGTGCATGTTCATCGGCAGAATAGCAACGTGGAAAGGGGCAATCGCGTCTGGCCAGATGATGCCGCGTTCGTCATGGTTCTGCTCAATCGCCGCTGCGACAACGCGCGTTACACCAATACCGTAGCAACCCATCGTCAGCGTCTGGTTACGGCCGTCTTCACCTTGAACCGTTGCTTTCAGCGCTTCAGAATATTTGCTGCCCAGTTGGAAGATATGGCCCACTTCGATACCGCGTTTAATTTGCAGTATGCCTTTACCGTCTGGACTGATATCGCCTTCAACTACGTTACGGATATCCGCAACCTGCGGCAGCGCAACGTCACGCTCCCAGTTGATGCCTAAATAGTGTTTGCCATCAATGTTCGCACCAGCGCTGAAGTCGCTCATGGCTGCAACGGTGCGATCGACAACGACTGGAATCGACAGCTTGACTGGACCCAGTGAACCGGGGCCTGCGCCGATGGTGGCGCGAATCTCTTCTTCCGTTGCGAATGTCAGCGGGCTGGCTACCTGAGCAATTTTCTCCGCTTTGATTTCGTTCAGTTCGTGATCGCCACGAACCAGCAGCGCAACCAGTTTGTAGCCGCTTTCTTCCGTTGCTTTAACCAGCAGTGTTTTCACGGTTTTTTCTATTGGCAGCTTAAATTGCTCAACCAGCTCGGCAATGGTTTTGGCATTCGGTGTATCAACCAGACGCAACTCTTCCGTTGCTTCAGCGCGGCCTAGCTTCGGCGCAACGGCTTCTGCCAGTTCAATGTTTGCCGCGTAGTCGGATTCCGTTGAGAAAACGATATCGTCTTCACCGCTGGCAGCCAGTACCTGAAACTCATGGGAGGCGTTACCGCCGATAGAACCGGTATCCGCCTGGACGGCCCTGAAATCCAGATCCATACGGCTGAAAATCTGGCTGTAAGCGGCGTACATGGCATCGTAGGTAACCTGCAATGATTCCTGTGAGGTATGGAAAGAGTAGGCGTCTTTCATCAGGAATTCACGTGAGCGCATTACGCCAAAACGCGGACGAACTTCATCGCGGAATTTGGTTTGAATCTGGAAAAAATTCAGCGGCAACTGCTTGTAGGAGCTGATTTCATTACGAATAAGATCGGTAATGACTTCTTCATGTGTCGGGCCAAGTACGAAAGGGCGTTCGCCACGATCGACAAAGCGCAACAGCTCTGGGCCATATTGATCCCAACGTCCACTTTCTACCCATAAATCGGCAGGCTGAACAACGGGCATGGACACTTCGATAGCGCCAGCGTTATTCATCTCTTCGCGCACGATGTTTTCAACTTTTCTCAAAACACGTAAACCGGTCGGCAACCAGGTGTAAAGGCCTGAGGCCAGTTTACGAATCATTCCTGCCCGGAGCATCAACTGATGGCTGATGACTTCCGCATCGGCTGGCGTCTCCTTGAGAGTGGAGAGCATGTATTGGCTAGTACGCATGGGGTTTTAGTTCCGTTAGAACGAAAAATAGCATAGGGCTGCCGCGCAGCCGAAGGCACATAAAAAGTGGCTTAGTTTACCAGCGCAGACGGCGTGTCAAAAGAGAGCAGGAACAATTTTAGAATATATTGCTGGGGTTAATGTATTAACACGCGTTTGATGGGTCAAGGCTTAGCACTTCGGTTTGCTCTCTGCAGACGCGCCACCGCACGTTAAATTCGAGCAGTAAAACGGCATATTCCCGCGTGGTACTTTCTCCCTTGCGGTAGGCGGGGCGGGGATCCTGTGATAATACCTGTGAGATAAAGCGCTTTAACTGGGGATATTTTCTTTGGTGTTGCGCTATCTGCTGTTCCGCAAGGGGCGAAAAAAACACCGGCATTGCCGCATCGGGTGCCATTTGGGCAAAACTCGCTCGCGCCTGAGGATGGCTTTCAGCAAACGGCAAGTAAGGTTTGATATCGATGACCGGTGTGCCATCGACCAGATCAAGGCTGCCTAATTCGAGCGTAATCGCATCGCCTTTTGTACGGATTCTTTTTAATTCAACCAACGACATGCCAACTGGATTGGGGCGGAAAGTAGAGCGAGTAGCGAAAACGCCTGTACGTGTGTTTCCTCCCAGACGCGGTGGCCGAACGGTCGGACGCCAGCCGCCTTCCATCGTTTGATGAAAGATAAACATTACCCAAATATGACTGAAATCTTCCAGTCCCCGCACGCACTCAGCTTGGTTATATGGCGGTAATAGCTGAAGTTCTCCGCCTCCATCTTCAATCAGACCCGGTTGCCGCGGAATGGCAAATTTTTCTTTATACGGTGAGCGGATAATCCCGATCTGATTGAAAACAAATTGACTCATTGTGCAGAAACTTTCAGTGCCGTACCCTGACAAACGACTTGGCTGTAGCAACCTGCTACGCCACTGACGGTCTGGCATTCATGCAGCAAAACTGCATTGGCTTTCATGGCAGTTGCACGGTTTTGCATTCTTTTACGCGCATTTGCCGCATTAGGGGGCGAATCCTGAGCGCTGACCTGGCATGAGGAGCCTGAGACTTCGCCCATGTCGCGGAAAGGCTTACCGACTAACTCTTCTGCACTTTTATACAATACCGCAGGCGTCGGGCGAGCGACTGGTTTGGGTTTAGGTGCAGGTTCTGCGGTTTTGGTTTCAACAACAGGTTGAGGAGCAGGTGCTGGTGGCTTCTGAAATAAAGAACAGCCTGTCAGCGACATTGCCAACAATATAAAGGGAACAGCACGCATTAAGGATTCCTCTGCTTTTTCTCAAAGAGCGGGTATTGAAGCAAGCAATTGCACAAATAACAAGACGGGCAGTAGCCCGTCTTAACAATATCTTTTAATTAAACTCGTTAGGGCCGGGTTACCAGCCTTTCACTGCGCCGCCGTTAAAGATTTTATTTGCCGCGTCGTTTACTTCGTCAGATTGATAAGCCTGAACGAATTTCTTCACGTTTTCAGCGTCTTTGTTGTCTTCACGTGAAACCAGCAGGTTTACGTATGGAGAGTCTTTCTCTTCAACAAACAGGCCATCTTTAGTTGGCGTCAGGTTAATCTGGCTAGCGTACGTGGTGTTGATGACAGCCAGTGCGATTTGCGCGTCATCTAAAGAACGTGGCAACTGCGGAGCTTCCAGCTCAACCAGCTTGATATTTTTCGGGTTCTCGGTCACGTCCAATACGGTTGGCAACAGACCAACGTTGTCTTTCAGCTTAATCAAGCCGACTTTTTGCAGCAGCAGCAGAGAACGGCCCAAGTTGGTTGGGTCGTTTGGCAGCGCAACCTGAGCGCCGTCTTGCAGCTCATTCAGCGATGTGATTTTTTTGGAGTAACCCGCAATCGGGTAGACAAAGCTGTTGCCGACAGAAACCAGTTTGTAGCCACGATCTTTGATCTGTTGATCCAGATAAGGCTTGTGCTGGAAGGCATTCAGATCGATATCACCTTTGCTCAGGGCTTCATTTGGCAACACATAGTCGTTAAATGTGACTAATTCAACGTCCAGACCGTATTTGTCTTTTGCCACTTTCTGCGCGACTTCCGCAACCTGTTGTTCTGCGCCAACAATAACGCCGACTTTAATGTGATTAGGATTCTTTTCTTCCTGACCACATCCTGATAGCGCCAGAGCACCAATAAGTGCGCCAATGGTCGCAATAGATTTCAGTTTAATCGCCATATCCTTACCCCTAATTAACTATTCTCTGGCAGATGCTTTCAGGCAAATGCGTATTGTGATGATTACTTGTGTGTGACAGCTTTTACTGCCCTGTCGCCGCAGAATTGAATCAGGTAAACCAGAACAACCAGTAATATTAATACCGTATTCATGACTGTCGCGTTATAACCAATATAACCATACTGATAGCCAATTTGACCTAAGCCGCCTGCACCTACGGCTCCACCCATAGCAGAATAGCCTACGAGCGTGATTAGCGTGATGGTTGCGGCATTAATGAGTCCCGGTAATGCTTCTGGCAGTAATATCTTTCTGATGATTTGCATCGGCGTCGCACCCATCGCACGAGCGGCTTCAATCAGGCCGGTTGGAATTTCAAGCAGCGCGTTTTCCACCATGCGGGCAATAAACGGTGCGGCACCGACGGTGAGAGGAACGATCGCCGCTTGCAGGCCAATAGAGGTTCCAACAATCATGCGCGTAAAAGGAATCATCCATACCAGCAAAATAATGAACGGAATTGAACGGAAAATATTTACCAGTGCAGAAACGGTTCGATAGAGCTTTGGATTGGCGATAATCTGCCCTGGACGCGTGGTATACAGTAAGACTCCCACGGGTAAGCCAAGCACAAAGCCAAAAAAAACCGAAACGAACGTCATTGCGACGGTTTCCCATATCCCCTTAGCCATTAACCACATCATTGCTTCAGACATAACCCAGAACCTCAACTGTAACATGACTTTCCTGCAGGAATTGGATGGCGGCTTTAATATCCGCATCGTTGCCGTGCATTTCTGCCAGCATGATGCCGAACTTGACACCACCCGCATAATCCATCTGGGCGCTGATAATGTTGTTGTTGATGTTGAAGCGTCGAGCAACTTCAGACAGCAGTGGGGCATCCACCGATTTGCCGGTAAATTCCATCCGTAATAACGGCGTGGTATCCGGGCGAGCATCGGGAGACAGACGGATGAGGTAATCGTCAGGGATGTCCAGGTGTAGCGTGGACTGAATGAATTTCTGCGCCAGTGGTGTTTTCGGATGTGAAAAGACTTCGCTGACCGTGTCCTGCTCGATAAGTCGTCCGTCGCTGATCACCGCAACCTGATCGCAAATGCGTTTCACCACATCCATTTCATGTGTAATAAGAAGAATGGTCAGGCCGAGACGGCGATTGATATCTTTCAGTAACTCAAGAATTGATCGGGTGGTTGCTGGATCCAACGCGCTGGTTGCTTCGTCACACAGCAGAACTTTGGGATTGCTAGCCAACGCACGAGCAATGGCGACACGCTGTTTTTGTCCGCCGGACAAATTGGCGGTATACACGTCGTGCTTATCCGCCAACCCAACCAAATCCAACAATTCATTGACTCGTTGGGTAATGTTAGCTTTTGGCGTGTTATCTAATTCCAGAGGGAGCGCTATGTTGCCAAAAACAGTGCGCGAAGAGAGCAAGTTGAAGTGTTGAAAAATCATGCCAATTTGATGGCGTGCACGCGTCAACTGGCTATCTGACAGTTGGGTCAGTTCCTGTCCATCTACCAGCACTTTCCCTTTTGTCGGGCGTTCCAATAAATTGACGCAGCGGATGAGTGTACTTTTACCTGCGCCTGAAGCGCCGATAACACCATAGATTTGCCCGGTAGGAACATGAAGGCTGACATCAGCAAGCGCGGTAATGGTCCGCCCATTTTGCTGAAAAACCTTAGTAATATTAGAAAGTTCAATCATATGTTTTTTATCGTGGGTGCCTATGGCTGGATAAATCAGGTTCTGTATTAACAGAATATGAAATGGATGTTAGGGCGTCTAGACGTCTAAGTCAATCGGGATTGTCACGGCCCTGCATTCTCCCTATGGACGAAAACATGCGATACTAGCGCGTAATTTAGGCCATTCAGGAGCAAAGTCAGTGGCACAAAGCGTTCCAGCAATTTTTCTCGATCGTGATGGCACGATCAATGTCGATCACGGTTATGTTCATGACATTGACCATTTTCAATTTATTGATGGCGTCATCGATGCCATGTGTGAGTTGAAAAATATGGGGTTCGCACTGGTTGTGGTGACGAATCAGTCCGGTATCGCCCGCGGCAAGTTTACAGAAGATCAGTTTATGCAGTTGACAGAGTGGATGGACTGGTCGCTGGCAGATCGCGGTGTTGATCTGGATGGCATCTATTTTTGCCCACACCATCCTGACGCCGGGGAAGGTGAATTCCGTCAGACTTGTGATTGTCGCAAGCCTGAGCCTGGTATGTTGCTTTCCGCACAGCGCGATTTGCACATTGATATGGCGGCGTCTTATATGGTGGGTGACAAATTAGAGGATATGCAGGCTGCCATTGGCGCAGGGGTGGGAACCAAACTATTGGTTCGCACGGGCAAACCTGTTACCGAACAAGGCGAAACGCTGGCTGATAGCGTATTGGAAAGTCTGGCAGAGCTGCCCAAATGGATAAAAACGCGCACTTAACCAGCGGAACGAATGAAAGATGCGCAAACAGAAAAAAGTTTACGAGATTTGCTTGCGCTTCTGAATCGGCTGCCTATAATGCGCCTCCATCGACACGGCGCTGTGAACACACAACCGGGTCGATAAAGAAAGAGAAAACGCTTTAAAATAAGCGTTGACTCTGAAGGTGATAAGCGTAATATACGCCACCTCGCGAAGCGGTTAAGGCCGTAACGCCCTGCTCTT
>NZ_JBJXVK010000022.1:0-91281 GCF_046159765.1 Pectobacterium artocarpous | reverse complement strand
GCGTGATCTGATCCTGAGATTGAGCAAAAGTTCGATTTATTCAACAAAGCCGATCGAAAGGTAAAAATAAGGGGCGATAAGACGTAATGAACGTCTGGAAAGCTATTTATTTTCCAGAGAATTGAGTAGCGCCGTTTGCTCTGTTGCGGATAACTCTGCGAATGTCAGAATCATTTTTGCCAGATTATCATCAGCGGCATAGAAATAGGCGAGGGGAACATCGAGTGCCTCAGCCAAACGGCTGGCGGTGACGAGATTGGCTTCATGCACGCCTTTCTCATAACGGTTAATTCGGGCGCTTGCTACGAACTCATCAATTCCGGCTGCAATACCCAGCCCTTTCTGAGACAGCCCCCTAAACAATCGGGCATCCTTGAGACGTTGACTGAAAATATCACGATGTTGCTGACGAGTATTCATAACTACGATATTCGTAGGTATGAAAGGTCTTAGATACTACGTATATCGTAGTTATTAGTTTGGTTAGTGATAACCCCACCTTCTAGGAAGGTGGGGTTGATGACATCTACCTACCAATCCAATGTATCGATAGTTGCTGGATTATGTTTATCGCGTCGACATAAGGCAAAAACATGTCGATATAATCGGTTTTTATCGACATATAATGAGGAATAATTTAAGGCGAACTTTGTGATCAATCACGTTGTAAGTCAGCCTGCATAAAGCCTTGCCATGAAGTGACGCAGGTAAGCCATCTTAGCCTGTCCAAATTCACGCCGGTTTTTAATAAGCACGTTCCGTATGTTTTCGCCGCGTGAGCAACCTCCGGCATGTTGTTTGCCGTAACCACTATGCTGCTTACTCGAAAATGCATTGTGTGATGACAATAAAAAAAGCGGTGTATTGTCTACACCGCTCTGTTATCAGCAACGGACTAAGAAAGCCCATGCTTCATAACCGTACTCATGAGCATCGAGCACTTTGTTGGATTTCCCCCGCACCTTGCGGTAACGGCAGAAAACCCAGCGGAAACCTTTTGGGGCCGCTTTTTTTACTATAGAACGTAAACTCATTCATAAAACACCTCCTTACTGAGAGAGATTTTTTCCCTTGAACCTCTTCCCCGAAGGTGTTATTTTCGGGTCGTCTATTGAAGTTGTTCACGGTGGTGATGCCTCTCAGTTTCATCACCTAAAAGCCCCTTGCATTGGTTGGCGCCTTGCAGGGGGGTTTTACATTTTTGCTAATTGGTATTGTGCCGCGATAAGCGATACCCCGCATTCAGTAGCGATTTGTTCGGTTGTCATCCCTTTCAAAACGTTAGCATGAGTTGCCGGAACTAATAGTTCTCCGCTAAAACACTTAGCTTGCCATTCGCTACTCTCGAAAGGCCTTATTTTGACACCTGGTGCTGCCCGGGCAAACGCGATGTTCTTATGCATAAGCAAGTGTCCCAGTTCATGCGCTGCAGTCATACGATCTCGACCAACACCATTTAAAGCCCCCTCATAAATATCCTCACGAAGAATCAATAAATGATCCTGAGGGTACGTTAATCCATGTGTTTCGCCCATCTCGTTCACCCCACCGATCTGGAGTTCAAAGTCGGGTATCAACTGGGGCAACGCGAACTCAATTACCTCCATAACAGGAAATTTTAAACCTGTAATGCCGAACGTTGTCCGCAGTGACCTGACAAATGCGCGAATTGACTCGCGGTTTTGTGGGGGTACACGGTAATCTTGTCCGCTCAAATAGCCTCCTACAGTTCTTTCTTATGCAAAATTTGACGTAAATTACGGAAATCTTCTTCACTTAACTCATCGAAGCTGCGAGCAAACGCAATTGCGACTTCACGGGCATTCCCGTTCTTACCTGACAAGCTGATCTCGACTGATTGCTGAGAGTCACGAGCCGCATTGATAAGCTTTTCTTTTTGTTTTTCATCTGCATTGAGATAGCCAATGATGCTATCAAGTACGGGTTTAGTGACAGCCCTTTTACCAGTTTCAATTGCTGAAAGATAAGACGAAGTCATCCCCATAGATTCAGCCATGCTTTTTAGCGTTAGGCCGAGGTCTATGCGCATTTTTCTAACTGTCTTACCAAACGGCGTTAACATAGTTATATCCTCACTGATTACTGGTTCAGCAAGCGTGTTGGAATGCTTGCCTATTATTATATTAACGCAAATCACAAAATTAATCAACTTATTTTTGTTGATTAATGTTCTTTTGTAGGTGGTGTTAGTTATCTTTTAACAGATGAAGAATTTTAAGTTTTTGGAGTTTCACTTGAACGTTTAATAATGGAGTGTACCGCAAATCACTGCGTAGCTTTTTCATAGGTACACCTTTGTGTGCACGGTAATCATGCGCTTTGTTGCTTCTCTATGATAGTCAATCATCAAAAATGCCCTGAAAATAGGGCATTATATGAGCAGTTTAAGCGATACGAAAATCACTCAATATTTTGGATCTGTTTATTGAATATGAATAAAAGGTATTAGAAATTAGCTTGTTAGTAGCATTTTGTCTGTGGTTGCGGCGGTTTACTACCCGATGTACTACCCGTTTGGGGTGTTGATGGTGAGCTAGACGCTTTAACTAGCATTGCTTTAATTAATATACTGATATACAGGAATTTTTCACTAAAAAATATTATTGTGTTCTTATTGGGGGAAACGTTTTTTCGAGGAGAAAATTATTGATTTTGTACAAAAAGTTGTGTAAATCGGGACAAGGGTAACTAACATAGTCGGCATTTTTCTCAAAAATTCGTTTATCATGCTAGGCTCTGTTGAGATTATATTTGGTTGGCGTAGTGAAATAGCAGGATGATTTTTGTAATGAGGAATAAGGAATGTAATATGAATATTTTCATTATACCTAGAGATCAGCGTATTCCTCAGTCAGGTTTTAATACTGCATATTTACATATTGACCGTTGGAATGATTATTCGTTTGTTACCATGTTTCATCTCTGTTTGCATGATGAGAAAGGAACTATGCATGACATTGGGAATGTGAAAATCGGATTTCAAGGGCAGACAATAGAAAAAAATACCTACTCAATGTTAGAAAATAAATTTAAGTGTTTACCTGAGGGGTATTTTTCATTAGGCCAAGATGTAGATTATTATCAGAGAATATTTTCTCTATCAGAGAGTATAAAAAATTTTTTACTCAATGCATTAAAAGATATTGTTTTTGACCAGAATTTATTTACTCTTGCGCAGGACGAGGATGTTTTTAAAACCTCATTGTTAAGGGATGTTAGTTTATCGGTAATTAAAGGGCAATTTGTTCGTGTATTAGCGGGGAACCCCCCACTCACAAATTTTGAATTCAAATTTGTGCGACCAGAACAAGAGAAAATGTCTAAAATTGAGCTGATATTCAAAGTAAATGTTGAGTCTAAACCAAGTACCAATATACATGCAATAATTGGTAGGAATGGAGTGGGAAAAACAACGTTATTAAATGGAATGATTGAAGCAATTACTAGTAAAGGTCAATCAGAAATAAAATTTTATGATATTGAAAGTTGGAGTGAAGATCCGATTGGCAACGATTATTTCAGTAGTTTAGTTTCAGTCTCTTTTAGTGCATTTGATCCGTTTGAACCTCCGCAAGAACAACCTAATCCTTCTCTCGGTACATGTTACTTCTATATAGGTTTAAAAAAGAAAGATGATAATCTAAAAGGGCTCCATGATATTCATGAAGAGTTTATTCAAGCTTTAGTAGCTTGTTTTAGTCAAAAAAACAAACGAGATAGATGGCTAAATGCAATACATACATTAGAATCTGATGAAAATTTTGCATTCATGTCACTAAAAGATCTTATGTGTTGTTCTGATAAAGAATTATATGAAAAAGCTTTAAAAACGATAAAAAAAATGAGCTCAGGACATGCAGTGGTACTATTAACAATAACTAAGTTAGTAGCTGTAGTTGAGGAAAAAACTCTTATTTTAATTGATGAACCAGAAAGCCATCTTCATCCACCGTTGCTATCAGCTTTTATTCGATCATTAGCTGAGCTTTTAAATGATAGAAATGGCGTGGCTATTATAGCGACACATTCTCCTGTTGTTTTGCAAGAAGTTCCTAGGTCTTGCGTATGGAAAATTAATCGAGTTGGCTTAGTCAGTGCTCCTCGTAGACCAGACGTCGAAACATTTGGTGAAAATGTCGGTGTATTGACAAGAGAAGTTTTTGGTTTAGAGGTGACAAAGTCTGGTTTTCATGATTTGTTGGTAAAGTCGGTTGAAAATGGGGGAACTTATCAAGAAATTGTTAAAGAATATCATGAGCAACTTGGTTTGGAAGCAAGGGCAATATTGAAAGCTCTGGTTACTCATCGCGATAGGGATACTGACTGATGATGCGGTTAACGAAACCAATTTATACATGTGAACAAGCAATAGATAATTGTATTTCAGGTATCACTGGAAATAAAGTTTTATTACAGAAATTAAATAATGCTAAAAAATTTTTGAAAATTCAAGCCAATAATTATGTAGCATCTGCTATTTTGGGGGAGTTATACACAATACAGTCGCTTCTCTATCAGGATGATGTCGATCCCATTGTTTTAGGGGAATTAAAAAAAACTGATTTTCTGAAAATATACAGTAATTATTTTGTCAAAAAAGATAAGCCAGGGCGTGTTATTTATGATGCTATGATGGCCGCGGCGAATGAAAAATGTCCCTTTTGTGGTGGTATTGGTCGACCTAGGAACCTAGATCACTACTTGCCAAAGGCTCATTATCCTCAATTTTCTGTGTTACCTATCAACTTGATTCCTTCTTGCAGAGATTGCAACATGGATGGTAAAGGTGATGATTTTGCTCGTACAGAAGAAGAACAAATCATTCACCCCTACTTAGATGATGTGCGTTATTTTAATGAGCAATGGATTTTTGCTCAATATATTGTTGGTGAAGAAGGAGAGCCCGGAGTGTTCAAGTTCTTTACTCGTCCTCCAGAGCATTGGGAAAATGTACATAAGCAGAGGGCAGAAAAGCACTTTAATGATTTTTGCTTGGATGTGAGATTTTCAAAAGAAGCAGGAGCTAGGTTTATTACTTTACTATCACAGATACAAGCATTGACTAGACTGGGTTTGTCCATTGAAGAAATAAAAAATTCTTTAATCAGACCCGTTATTAATTCTGCACCTTTTGTTAACTACTGGGAAAGAGTGATGCATGTAGCTTTGTTAGATAGCCTATAATATATTATAGGAACGATCATTTGATAAAGAAGTTAACTTATAACTTTCATCTCAAGATTGAGATGTTATATACGAATAATTTCGATATGTGCCCGTGCCCGTTTCAGTTTTCTTCTTCTTTTTTAATTTCTTTTTGAAGGAAATTATAGAGTTTTTCTAAAATTTCATCGTTATTTTTACTCTCTAGCCCAAGTTGATAAAATCCTATACAAGCGGATAATATGGCTTTGCTTGTTAGTTCACTATATTTACTAGCATATAACGGCTCTATATCTCTGTATAAGGACCATGAGCCATGAACGATTTTAGACCGAAGCTTATACATTTCCTGTGCTACGCTATACCATTTCTCAAATTCACCGTGATAAGCACTAACTAACATAGCTACGCGATTCCTGAAATTTAATGAAATATTATCATTGTTTTTTTCACTAGAAAGGCTAACCAATCGCTCTAATGCTGTTGTTAGCTTAATTAACTTTGAACTTTCATCTTTGTCTTGAAGAGCACTGCTAAAAAAATAAATTGCATCAATAAGCCTATCAGTTATAACAGAATCATCTTTGGGTTCGATAGCTAATTTAATGACCTCATTCAAAACAATACCTAAATCCCCACCGATATCTTCTTGGAATTTTATCCAGAACTTATCGCTCCATAATATTCTTCCCTTACTGGAGAAGTTATAAGAAATATTTTTATCATCTTTCTTGGAAAAATAAAATCCATTATAATTTGGGAATGGGTTGAAGGATAAAGAGATCAACTCGGGTGATATCCCATAATGTTCACTGAACAAATGTAAAATCCCAACTATAAAATTTGCAATTTGTTTTGAAAACCGTATTCTGCTTTCTTTAGAGCGTTTGCTTATCGTTACTTTTAAGAAATGCTCAAAGGCAAATGTATGTGCATCGCAAAAATTTTTAGCTTTAGAAATGATGGAGATTTCTATATTTTTTTCTGCATATTCAAAAACTTCACATCTTGGGAGTATTTCTGACGGTCCAATGGCCACTTTTCTTTTCCCTAATCCATGAGCTAGAATTGGGAAATAAAAATCTTCACTTATCATTTTTCTCTTTGCTAACTTAACAGCATCATTTATTATTTTTGTATATTTATTTTTATCGAATTCATTTTTATTTATGAAAATATTATTATATAGTGAATCTCTCAAGTCACTATATAATTCTGATGCGGTGACTAACATTTCCAGTTTATATGATTTTATTTTTCTTTGTGCGATTTTATATAATCTATTATTAGATTCACATGATAGATAAATTTGTTTTTTTTGGGTCCTTAGGCGTTATTTCATTAGCGTTGTTTGGTGTGTCTATAATCATACCAATAGGACCATGTTTTCCATTGTATTCCTTTTTTAGAAATTCAATGGGGTGTTCTGTATTCAGTCCTTTTTTAATTCTGATGGCTTCTGAAATGATAAATTCAAAATCATTTAGATCTTCTTTGGTTGCACTCATAGTAGTATTCTCTTAGCCTAAAATAAGATGTTAATATCATTATATTTATTAATAACATATATTTTATGACTGAGTGGACTTACTTACCACCACATTTTATTTTTTTGTTCTACTGTTAGTAGACCCTAGTGCTCCTTACTGGATTTCTATGGAATAGAAGTCCAGTAAGGAGCCAACAAGCGCAGCGCGTTAGCCGCTTGATATACGGATTTTAGCGCAGTAAGTTGTCAGTGTTACACCGCTGCTGCAAGCAGCACTCCCATGTTGCCACGACCTTCAAGGCAACGCGCAGGACCAACCTGTGTGGTCGATCCCAACCCGCCTCGCTACCAGTTTGCGCGTGATCGCTGTGGCGATGGTAGCAACCTTATCCCAACGCCTTAGGGCTGCATCCCGTTTGTTCTTTGTGAAGCAACTGCTTTTTGTATACGTACTGATGCGTACAACACCCTTTATAGCTGGCGCAACCGTCTGCGGCCTTTTACTGCCTCAGCCTAGCTTACCCATGAGGCAGCGGCGTCACTTCATACGGCGTAAAGCCGTTGCAAGTGACGCCGCGAACGATCTCTGCGCCAGCCCTTACGCCACAGCGCTTTCCGGCGCGACCTGTCATCTGACGCACATTTTCTGCGTCAATTCTCATCGACCCACTTATCAGAGGAGGACTGAACCGATACCTGAGGCAGGCTTTCAGCCTGAGGGGATTACCCTGCTGATGCAGGCGGCTGCACCGAGTGCATAACCGATATCCCCGTCATACCTCAACCGCTGCCGCTCCGGCGCGCAGGTATTGTTCAGCGCGGCACGGTAAATCCGTGTCGTAAATCGCCGTGCGCCGGAGAACAGAGGTTATTGAGGATGAGGGGATAGCATATGTCACGATTAAGCCGGGAGATGCAAACGCTAGTCCGACAGGCTGGCGGCAGCCATACCCGGTTTCAGCAACCGGGAAGCCAGCTCACTGGTGTCGATGGATTTAGGGCATGGAGACGGGCGCGGGCAGTATGTGCAGCAAGTCTACGGTAGAACGGCGTAGGCTCTTTCCTCTGGCTGGCTCATCAGTTCACGTTATTCAGGCAACCCCGCCAGCCAGGGGAAAAGATCAGATTCGCGCAGAGGTGGGGAATTAAGTGTTATCAATGTGGTACTGGTGGGGGAACCCGGCCCAAAAAAACCGGGTTCCCCCACTATCCACGTATATAGCGGAGTCAGGTGGGGAGAATGACCAAAAACCGCATGCTGACGGGGTTGAACGCCAGATCGTCGTTTTCTGGTGGGGGAAAACATGATCCGTCTGCAAGTCGGGTGAAAATGGGGGAAGTCAGGCGGATTTTTTTCTGATCTGCTTGTGGCGTTCAATCAGGTTACCTTCTTCATCGAAGTAGCGGCTCGGCCAGATCTCCGATGGATGAATACCTAATGCCTCCGCGATCAGAAATTCGCCTTTCGGCCACGGGCGGGTAAGCACGTTCGCCAGCGTTGAAGAGCTTAATCCTGCCTGCCGGGATACCGCTGCCATCGTTATCTTTTTCTTGTGTAACGAGGCAATTATGTCTGCCGGATGCATATCAATTTTGTTAGTCATGCTTCCTCCTTGCTCGTAGAGACAGAATAATTTTTCAACATCAATACTAAGTAATACTTAGTACATTTTCAACAGGCAGACATGAAAATCACCGCTGGTTATCCAGTCGGTCGGGATTCTCATGCTGCCATATCGTTTGAAGGAAGCCAGATTAAAAGCCGGTTTATCGCAGCAGCAGCTTGGTGTGCTCGCCGGTATCGATGAGGCGACGGCCAGCGCACGGATGAATCAGTATGAGCGCGGCGTGCATACTCCTGATTTTGAACTGGTGTGTAGATTAGCCGCTGTGTTGAATACCCCTGCCAGTTATTTTTATACCGTTGAAGATGATTTAGCGGAAATCATCCTTACTTACGCCCGCCAGAAAAATACCGACGCTTTTTAAATCTCTCCCTTTCTGGATTTAAGCAATAAAAACGCGTAGTTGAGAAAGCGTCACTAAGTAATGCTTAGTATATTTTCAATAGGTTAGCGTGAAAACTACGGCTTACATATCGTGTAAGTCGGGATCCCCATGCTGCCATATCGTTTAAAAGAAGCCAGACTAAGAGCGGGCCTGTCGCAACAGCGGCTTGGGGTTCTGGCGGGTATTGATGAAGCCACGGCCAGCGCGCGGATGAACCAATATGAGCGCGGTGTGCATACGCCTGATTTTGATCTTGCCTGCCGACTGGCGGCGGTGCTTGATGTTCCTGCCTGCTATTTTTATACCGTCGAAGACGATCTTGCCGAAATCATTCTGAATTATCACCCTACGAAAAAATAGCGCTTGTCCACGTTATTGCTCTGTTCGTTCGAAACGCTGTGCAGCTCGTTGTTCTCAATAATCGGCTTAACGAGGTCTGCCAGTTTACAATGCGCTTCCCGCCGCTCCTCAAAGTAATCATACCGATCGTAAATGCCTTCAACGCCTTTCAGCTTATGATTAAGGCACCGTTCGGCGACATAGCCCGGAACGCCTAACGCGGCCAGTAGGCTGCGGCAGGTGCGGCGCAGGTCGTGTACGGTGAACGGTTCAAGTTCACCCATGCGATTGGGCGGTTGAATTTTTCTTCCCGGTTCGCGGCCGAAAAGTTTGGCGATCGCCCGGTTGAGGGTATCGCTGCCCATATGCGGCGAACTGCTGGCCCGGCGGTTGGGGAATACATACGCTGAACCGCAGGCGCGTATCTTCAATTCACGCAGCCATTCCCGCGTCAGCGGGGGTAGGGGAATGACGATAGCGACGCCCGATTTGCTCCTTGTCGCAGGCAGTTCCCACGTTGCGTCTTCGAGGGAAAATTCATCCCATTGGGCTTCGGTCAGTTCGCTTTTGCGTACGCCAAGCACAATCAGTAATGCGCAAGCCAGATAGTTATCGCGAGTGAAGCTGTCGCTCTGGCTGCGGAATACCTGAAAAACCTGCGTCAACTCTTCCAGACTCAACGCCCGATCGCGGCTTTTTTCAATGCCGCCCGCATCATCCACCTTGAATGCCGCCGCCGGGTTATGGACGAGAAGCCCAAGTTTTATGCCGTGATTAAACAGTTGTTTCAGGTACATCAGCGCATCGTTGGCGGTGCAGGGCCTGCCGCTGGCGGTGATTTGCTGGATGATGGCGCGTATGTCCAGCGGTGTGACCTTGCCTAACGCCAGCTCGCCAATGTGTGGCGCGATCTCTCTGGCGAAGATCCGCTGTGGGATATGCGGGTGCTTAAGGCGTCGCACCAAATCCTGTTTCCAGTCGTTAAACAGATCGTTGACGGTATGGATTCTGGCGGGGCGATTGCGTTTACGTTCGGCGATGGGATCGTCGCCTTTCCTGACCTTCCTGCGGGCGTCTTCGGCCTGAGAGCGGGCTTCCGCCAGCGACAGATCGGACGGCTTGCCCAGCGTGAGCGAACGGCGTTTGGCGTTCAGGGTATAGCGCAGCATCCAGTAAGGTTCGCCGCGCTGTGGCAGCATCAGATACAGCCCCTGTCCGTCGTTGTATCGTCCGGGACGGCTTGCTTTCAGGATGGACTGTATGGCTTTAACGGTCAGATTTCCCATGTCCTGCCTCCCTAAGATATCCCGCCAGCGCCCGTCAATCGTGGCCTGTGAGAAAAAGTGGGTAGTACAGGTTATAAAACGAACATTTTGGCTTGTAAAGCGAGGATACTACCCAATGTACTACCCACTTGGCAGTGGATTTCGGTGGATTCGGGTAGCACGCGGTAGACGTTGATGGCAACAAAAACGCCCTGAAAACAGGGCGTTGTGGCAGTTGGTGGAACAGGGTGGAAATTATTCGATATTTTGGATCTGTTCCCGCATTTGCTCGATCAGCACTTTCAACTCAATGGCTGATGCGGTGACGTCGGCGTTGATGGATTTCGAGGCCAGCGTGTTCGATTCGCGGTTGAATTCCTGCATCATGAAGTCGAGGCGGCGGCCGACGGCCTCTTCTTTTTTCAGGATTTTGTAGGTTTCTTTGACGTGAGCGTCGAGGCGGTCAAGTTCTTCGGCGACGTCGACGCGCTGCGCCATCAGCACCAGTTCCTGTTCCAGACGGTTATTTTCCAGCTGTACCTGCGCATCTTCCAGCTTGCTTTGCAGGCGTTCGCGCTGCCATAGCAGGATGTTCGGCATCTGGGCGCGTACTTTGACGACTTCGGCGCTGACGCCTGCCAGACGCTGTTCGATCAGCGCTTTCAACGCGTTGCCTTCGCTTTCACGCGCGGCGATGAAGTCATCCAGCGCGCCTTCCAGCGCGGTTAGCAGTTCGGCGCTGATCGCGTCCAGATCTTGCTCTTCTGCCGACATCACGCCGGGCCAGCGTAGAATATCAACCGGGTTGATCTCCCCTTCGTCACTCTGCATTTTGACCCAATTGGCGGCATTAACCAGCTGTTTCGCCAACTTTTCGTTCAGGATAAGCGCACTTTGTGCGCTCGGGTCGAGTTCAAAACGCAGGTTGCATTCGATTTTTCCACGGGTCAAACGGGCGCGGATACGCTCACGAGCGACGGGTTCGAGGCTGCGGAATTGTTCCGGCAAACGAAGATAGGTTTCCAGATAGCGCTGGTTAACGGAACGCAGTTCCCAGGCTGCGCTTCCCCAGTTGCCCTTGATTTCTCGGCGGGCGTAAGCGGTCATGCTGCGAATCATTGGTGCATACCTGTAAAGCAAATGATGAGAAGGATTATAGCGTTGCGCCCCCGTGGGGGATAGGAAAAACCGTCCGTGGTGTGGTGTCTGTCGTGAGTCAGGCGGCGTAAAGCAGGGTCTCATTCTGTCTGGCAATCTCCCGACAGCGGTTTTTCATCATCTGTTTCAGTTGCAACGTCGCTTGTGATTGTGGGTTATCACGACGGCTAATCAGGGTGACTTCAAAAGGCAGTGGCTGGTCGATAGGGACAATTTTGAGTTGATCGGCATAGCGGCAGGCGGTAAAGAGATCAACGATGCCTGCGCCGCCGCCCGCCAGCACCATATCGGCAATCACCGAGTAGGTTTTGATGTAGAGTGAGGCCGCTGGCTGTAGCGCCTTGTCGCGCAACGCACGGTGTACCACCTGACCGAGTGGGTCTTGATGCTGCATCATCAGCAGATTGTTGTTGCACAGCCATTCCAGTGACACTGGGCCGTTCACTGGGCTGTTCTTCGGCAACAGGGCGACCATCGTGGACTGGAACAGCGGCTCCGCCAATAGTTCAGACGGCACCTGCTGACCAAAAATCAGCGCGAAATCGAGCTGATTTTGCAGGATGTTCTGGCACAGCGTGCTGAAGTGTTCAGTGACGAGTTCGACGTTAACCAACGCTGCCTGCTTATGAAATTCCACCAGCGTTGGCGCGACAATCATCTGCCCGAATGCGTGCGCCGCACCCAACCGTACAGAGTGGGCTTTGCTGGTTTTGATTTGTTCGGTGAGGGAACTGATGCTTTGCAGGTGTCTGAACAGTTCCTGCACTTTCGGGATGAGGCGCAGCCCTTCTTCGGTGGCGACCATCCCCTGTGTGCGACGCTCAAAAAGGGAAAAGCCCAACTGTTGTTCCGCATGATTCAAAACCCGGCTGACGTTGGGCTGAGAGACGTTGAGCAAACGGGCGGCACCACTAATGGTGCCTGCCTGAACAATGGCCTGGAAGATTTCAATATGGCGTAATCGCATGGTTGCAGGCTCCGGCGGATGCTTTCTGATGAGCATCGTATGAGTAATAACCAAAAGTTCTGCAATTATTACGCCAGGTTATATACCCGTCATACTTCGAGTTGCATGTGCGTTGGCTACGTTACTCGGCACACTCGCGTGTGCCTCTCCCCGTTGGAGCCGCTGCAAGCAGCGTTCAAACCTGCCTATGGCAAGTTTGTCAGTCACCCGAATCACTTACCTGAGTAAGCTCATCGGGACTCCCTCTCTTGCCGCCTTCCTGAAACTCGAATTATTTAGGGTATAAGGCTGCGATGAATGGTCGATAGAGTAGCGATGAGGTGGTTTTGCGCACTATTTTGATGCCCAATACTGGTGCGTTGCACTGATATTGGGCGATCTGTTTCGATGTGCTGGCAAATTAACGATAGATATCGACGGTGGGTTCTTCGCCCACGTAACCATAGCCGCGGTACATCCCCTCGCTGTTGAACGGCAGGGCGATGTTGCCGGCTTTGTCGACGGCAATCATCCCGCCGCTGCCGTCCATTTGCACGAGTTTCTCCATCACCACGCGATCGCTGGCCTGTTGTAGCGTCAGCCCGGCGTATTCCATCAGTGCGGAGACATCATAGGCGGCGACGGCGCGCATAAAGACTTCGCCCGTCCCGGTGCAGGAAACGGCCACCGTCTGGTTATTGGCGTAGCAACCTGCGCCGATGATGGGGCTATCGCCGACGCGTCCAGCCTGTTTGTTGGTCATACCGCCCGTTGAGGTTGCCGCTGCGAGATTCCCCGCGCTGTCGAGCGCGACTGCGCCGACGGTGCCGAATTTACGGTCGGGATCGATAGGGTCGTTCTGGCCGTCGTGGTCGAGAATGACGCGGCCTGAGCCGGCCTGTGCATTATGCAGCTGCTGGCGACGTTCTTCAGTGGAAAAAAACGTAGGATCAACCCTTTCCAGACCGTGTTGTTGTGCAAAGGCTTCCGCGCCGTCGGCGGTAAACATCACATGCGGGCTGGCTTCGAGCACGGTACGCGCCGCCAGAATCGGGTTGCGGATATGGCTGACGCAACTGACTGCACCGGCATCCAGCGAACGTCCGTCCATGATGCTGGCGTCCAGTTCATGGGTTTCCGCGTGGGTGAAGACCGAGCCGTGTCCGGCATTGAAGAGCGGACACTCTTCCAGCAGACGGACGGCTTCCGTTACGGCATCCAACGCGCTGCCGTTTTCAGCCAGAATGCGTTGTCCGCTGGCGACAATCTCGGACAGCGCGGCCAGATAGCGTTGCTCTTTTTCAGCGCTCATGGCCGAGCGGGTCAGCGCACCTGCGCCACCGTGGATCACAATCACGGGTTTCGTCATGCGATAAATTCTCTTTTCAAACGGTTTACGCCCCCGAAATCAGGGGCGGAGAGATCGGAATCAGTTTTGCGTCGTCGCCAGATAGGAAAAGGCACCCAGCAGGCTGGTGATTTCCCGCATGGTCTGCGCCGTATACCCTACGGTTATCGCATCCAGACGTTCAATGTTCGGCAGCAGACAGAATAGATCGGCCAGTACCGGCTTTGCCACCATCAGTTCGAGACGGTAGGGGGCCTGAATCCGCGAATTCAGCGTGCGGTGCGCATTTTCTACCGCCGCTTGTGCCGCCTCGCGAATCACCTGACGCGCCTGTTCAGTGCTGAGGGATTCGGCTGCGTGTTGCGAAATGGCGCGCTTGACGCAGGCGTAACGAGTGTCGGGATAGTAGCGGGCGATCCAGCTCTGGAGTGTGTCGTCGCCGCTTACCAGCCACAGTGGCGTCTTCTGTTCCACGCCTGCGGCGGCGTAGATGTCGCTTTCGCCCATGATTTCACCGTTGATGCGCACGCGGTAGAAGGCACGGCCGTTGATGGTATGCGACAGCACGCCAAACTCGCCCGCCGCGCTGTGGTAACCGATGAACATCAGGCCGTCGAACTGCTGCTGCTCCAGCCCTTCTACCATTGAATAGCCGCGCGGTTTGCCCTGTACCAACCGGGCGCGGGCATCGATGTTTTCCGCACGCAGGTTAACCATTGCCGCGTGGCTGTCGGCGACCACCACTTCTGTTGCGCCACCCGCGAATGCGCCGTCGATGGCGGCATTCACTTCTTGCTCCATCAGGCCGCGTGCCAGTTGGTATTCCGCGGTGCCGGGGCTGCACTGCTCCGGGCGCATCACGCCAGCGATACCTTCAATATCAGCAGAAATAAACACTTTCATAATCAGTTTCCTACGGAAGAATGTCCTAACGGATAAGCGTTTC
This sequence comes from Pectobacterium artocarpous, assembly GCF_046159765.1. NCBI lineage: Bacteria > Pseudomonadati > Pseudomonadota > Gammaproteobacteria > Enterobacterales > Pectobacteriaceae > Pectobacterium > Pectobacterium artocarpous. The sequence goes on along the minus strand of NZ_JBJXVK010000022.1, from coordinate 76,596 downwards.
GGCCAGCCGGTCTAACGCCTGTGGCAGCGTCGAGCGATGGTGGCCGCGAAAACCGGTCACGGCGTCTGCCTGAAGCATGGCGTCGAGCACCGCGTGTTCGGTGGCGTCGGCGGCGGCGCTTAACAGCGGTTCAAGCTGCGCGTCCTCCGGCGGTTGTGGCTGTGGGCAAGTGGAGAAGGCGACGGCGATATCGCCAGAGCCGTGTCCCCAGTAACTGCCGAGTCGCCCTAATCCTGCGCCCGCACGTTTGGCGATGCGCTTGAGCTGGCGTGCGTCAAGCGGGGCATCTGTCGCCATGATAATGATGATCGATCCCGCGTCTTGCTGCGGTGCGAGCTCCGGCAGGAGGGGAGCGATAGCGTTCCCCATCTGTACGCCGTCCAGCGTCAGCGAGGAAAGCGTGCCGAAGTTTGCCAGCACCAGCACGCCGAGCGTGGCGTTTAACTCGGGGATCAGACGCGATGCGGTGCCGATGCCACCTTTCAGGCTAAAGCAGCTCATACCGCGTCCGGCGCCAACGCTGCCGCGTGTGAAGCTGTCCGCTGCGTCGTCCAGCGCTTGGCGCGCCATATGTTCCGTGACGGCCAGCGCCTGAATGTCGTTCAGCCAGCCGTCGTTGCACTCCAGCGCCAGCGGGTTCACCGTCGGCAGCGTGCGACCCAGTTCAGGATTACGGGCTATGGCATCGCGCACCAGCGCAGTAAACAGCGTGCCGATTGCCAGCGTATTGCTGAGCAGGATGGGCGTTTGCAGCAGCCCCAACTCCTCAATCTGTACCAGTCCGACGGGTTTGGCGAAGCCGTTTAGCACCGCCGCGCCGCAGGGCAGCGGGCGGGTGAACAGATTCTCACCGGGCGGCACAATCGCCGTGACGCCGGTTTGCACTTCGCCCGCCGCCAGCGTGCAGTGGCCGACGCGCACGCCTGCCACATCGCTAATGCTGTTATGCGGCCCGCTGGCTGAGCGCGGTGTACCCAATTGCCGCGTCGTTTTCCAGCGTTGTAGCAATAGAGCCTGCTGCTGTTGATAGTCGTTCATCGGGTGATCGCCGTGCATCGCCGTCCTCAGCTTTTCAGTTTGGGATCGAGCGTATCACGCAGCGCATCCCCGAGCAGGTTAAACGCCAGCACGGTGAAGAAAATCGCCAGACCGGGGAACACGCTGACGTGCCAGGCACCCGCCATCATCAGGCTGCGGCTCATCGCCAGAATATTGCCCCACTCGGGTACGTCCGGCTCTGGGCCGAGGCCGATAAAGCTCAGCCCTGCCGCCGTCAGGATGCTGGTGCCGATACGCATGGTGAAATAGACGATGACGTTAGGCAGCGTGCCGGGCAGGATGTGTCGCATCAGTACGATGCGATCCGGCGCACCGGCGCAGCGTACCGCTTCCACATAAGCCGCCTGTTTCAGCGACAGCGTAGAGGCACGCACGATGCGGGCGAAGACCGGCACGCTGAAGACGGCAACGGCGATAATCACATTATTCAGGCCAGGGCCGAGGATGGCGACGACCGCAATCGCCAGCAGCATGCCGGGGAACGCGAACAGAACGTCGGAACCACGCATGATCAGCGTATCGACCCAGCGGCCGTAGTATCCCGCCAGCAGGCCGAGCACGATGCCGACCAGCATCCCCAGCGTGACGGAAAAGATACCGATATATAACGAGATGCGTGCGCCGTAGATGATACGGCTCATCACATCACGTCCGAGATCGTCGGTGCCCATCCAGTGCGCCGCCGACGGTGGTGACGCCAGCGATACCCAATCTGGCTCCATCGGATTCCACGGTGCCAGCCAGGGGGCGAAAATCGCGACCAGTACCAGCAGCAGAACGAAGCTGCTGGACACCAGCGCCATCGGGTTACGGATAAAGACCTGAACGAAATCGCGCCACGGCGAACGTATCGTCTCTTCATCAAGCGTGGCTGCGGCCACGACGGGTTCGGAAGGAAGGTTCATCGTGTCTCCTAACGTAGGCGAATCGCCGGATTGACCACCGCGTACAGCAGGTCCACCAACAGATTAATGACAATAAATTCAAACACGAACAGCATTACCAGCGCCTGAATGACGGGCTGATCTTGCGTCTTGATCGATTCAATCAGCAGCCAGCCCAGACCCGGCCAGCTAAACACGCTTTCGACCACGATAGAGCCACCGAGCAGGAAGCCGAATTGCAGCCCAAGCATGGTGATGACGGGAATCAGGGCGTTACGCATCACATGCTTCCAGGTGACCAGCCGATTGCGCAGCCCCTTGGAACGAGCGGTACGTACGTAGTCTTCCTGCGCGACTTCCAGAAACGCGGAGCGGATAAAGCGCGCCATGACGGCGGCGACCGATGCCCCGAGCGTCAGCGCGGGCAGAATGATGTCGCTGGGCTGATTAAAACCGCTGACGGAAAAGACGCCGAACGGCATAGCCACAAATTGAATCAGCAACAGGCCGAGCCAGAATGGCGGCATAGAAATCCCGCCGACGGCAAAGCTCATCAGCGTCCAGTCCTGCCATTTTCCCCGCTTGAGCGCGGACACCACGCCGATCAGCAGGCCAAGCAGCACCGACCAGACGAAGCCTGCCAGCGCCAGCCACATGGTGGGCATGAAGCTCTTGCTGATGACGTCGATGACCGGTTGCTGTGTACGGTACGTCACACCCAGATCGCCGCTGAACAAGCCGCCGAGCCAATTGACATACTGCTGCGGTAGCGGGTCGTTTAATCCTAGCTGCTGACGGGCGGCTTCCACCGCCTCAATCGTTGCGTCAGCGCCGGCGTAAATACGTGCCGGGTCACCCGGCAACAGCTTGATAAAACCGAACACTAACAGGGAGACCACCAGTAGAACCGGGATCATTTCCAGCAAACGTCGGACGATATAAGCAAACATGGCGTTCTCCCTGACCGATTACTTAAATTCAGCCTGATCGAAGATCAGTGAGCCATCTGCCAGCATGTACACGCCGTCGAGGTTCTTGGTTTTACCGACGATGTTGTCCGGCGTTCCCAGGAAGACGACTGGCGCATCCTGCCAAATTTGGCGCTGGGCGTCGGCGTAAGCGGCGGCACGTTTGTCGGCATCGGCGGTGGCCAGACCGGCGGTAATCGCTTTATCCGCTACCGGATTGCTGTAGTAGGAGACGTTGTACGCGACTGGCACCCAGGACTCGGTGGCAAACAGTGGCCGCAGCGCCCAGTCAGCATCACCCGTGGATGGCGACCAGCCGTTATAGAACAGGTCAAATTCGGCATCTTTCGGATCTTTCACGCCAAACAGCTTGGCGTTACGCATCCCGGAATCCATCGGCGTGACGGTGACTTTGACGCCAACCTGCTCTAACTGTTGTTTGAAGAACTGCGCGCTACGGATGTAGTCGGTGCGGTTCGTTGTCCACAGTTTCAGACTCAGGCCGTTGGCGTAGCCCGCTTCTTTCAGCAGCGCCTTGGCTTTCTCTGGGTTATAGGTGTAGTTCGGTGAACTCTGGCGTGCGAAGAACTGAACGTCCGGCGCCATTGCCGAGGAGGCAGGAACCCCCATGCCAGCAAAGCCGACTTTCAGCCAGATGTCACGGTTGATGGCGTAGTTGAGCGCCTGACGCACGCGGATATCGTTAAGCGGCGGACGCAGGTTATTCATCGCCAACCAGAATTGATAAATGCTTGGATCGCGCTGAATCGCCAGCTTGCTGTCGCTTTGTACGGTGGCGATCAGGTCGGAAGGCAGCGGATACACGGCATCGACCTGGCCGGATTTCAGTGACGCCACACGAGTGGAATCTTCTGGTGTTGGGTAGAAGGTCACGCTGTCGACTTTTGGCCAGCCTTTCTGCCAGTAGTTGTCAAATTTCACCAGCTTCACGTCTTTACCTTGCTGCCATTCGGTGAATTTGAATGGGCCCGTACCGACCGGGTGGACGCGCAACTGTGCTTCATCTGGATATTTTTTCAGTGCTTCCGGGCTGTGCATGACGGCGGACGGGTGCGCCAGCGTGTTCACAAAGGCACCGAAGGATTTGTTCAGCTCGATTTTGACCTGCGTTGGCGACAGCACGGTGACGGTTTGCACCATGTTAAACAAGCTGTTGCGCTTCAGGCCTTTGCTCTGGTCGGCCAGACGGTCGAGGTTGGCTTTAACGGCGTCAGCGTTGAACGGTGCGCCGTCCTGAAAGGTGATGCCTTCACGTAGGGTAACGACGAATTCCGTCGCGGTGTCGTTACTGGTATAGCCCGTCGCCAGACGCGGCACCAGCTTCATTTTATTATCGAACTGGAACAGACGTTCGAAGATGCCGCTCTGAATCGAGTAGCTCAGCGTATCCGAGGTATCGTGCGGATCGAGCCCGGTAATATCGGCATAGATGGAAATGCGAAGGTCTTGCGCCTGGGCAACAGCCGCCAGACACAGTGAGAGCCCGAGGGCAACGGCGGAGCGGCGAACGAATGGCTTCATGGTTATCTCTCCTGGTCAGCAATGAACGTGTGTTGTGTGGTGAATACCGTATGTTTTCTGGCTATTTATGTGTCGCTTTTTTATGACGACATCATTTCTATAATGACATCGTGTTTCAGGCGGCCGATTCGTTGTCGGCAACCCAGTGCTGCGGCGCAACCTCTCGGTAGCGCGTTTTGGCGACGGCCTCACCTGCTTTACGCAAAGGAGAGGGAATTTCGCTGTCGTCAAACTGGCGTGTGCCGCGACGGGTGGGATCGGCAATGGGAACCGAGGCCAGCAGGCGGCGGGTATACGGGTGCTGGGGATCGTTAAACACCGACTGGCGTGGGCCGATCTCCACAATCTGGCCGAGATACATCACCGCGACGCGGTTGGCGATACGCTCGACAACGGCCATATCGTGCGAGATGAAAATCCACGACACGCCGGTTTTCTTTTGGAGATCCATCATCAGGTTGACGACCTGCGCCTGAATGGACACATCGAGTGCCGACACGGCTTCGTCAGCAATGATGACCTGTGGCTGTAGCGCCATGGCGCGGGCAATCGCGATGCGCTGACGCTGCCCACCGGAAAATTCGTGCGGATAACGGCGTGCGTGCTCAGGCAGCAAACCAACGCTTTTCAACAGCGCCTGCACCTGCGGTGTTGCTTCTTCCAGCGACTTCACCAGCCCGTGCAGTAACAGCGGTTCGGCGATGGTGAAGCCAACTGTCAGGCGCGGGTTGAGTGAGGCATACGGGTCTTGAAACACCATCTGCATTTCCCGGCGCAGCGGCTGGAAATCACGCTCTTTCATCTGAGAAATTTCGTTGCCCTGAAAATGGATGCTCTCGGCGTCGCTCTGTACCAGACGCAGCAGGGCGCGTCCGGTGGTGGACTTGCCGCAACCGCTTTCCCCGACGATAGCCAGCGTTTCGCCCGGCCAGACGTTGAAATCGATTTGCTCGACCGCGTGAACATGGTGAGTTACGGTGGATAAAATCCCGCTGCGCATTGGGTAATACACTCGCAGCCCGCGAATATCCAACAGCGGCTCGGCGTCATAGCGCGCGGTGACCTGTTCACTATTTTCCGGATCGGCAGCCTGCCCTAGCAGCGGGAAGCGCTTCGGCCAGAGGCTGTCGCGCATGTCGCCCAGCTTCGGTACGGCAGCCAGCAGCGACTGGGTATACGCGTGCTGTGGTGCGGCAAAAATCTGTTCGACGGTGCCTTGCTCCACGATCTCGCCGCGATACATCACCACCACGCGATCGGCGATTTCCGCCACCACGCCCATATCGTGCGTAATAAACAGCACCGCCATGTCGCTCTGTTGTTGCAGGTCGCGCAGGATTTGCAGAATGCGCGCCTGCACGGTGACATCCAGCGCGGTGGTCGGTTCATCAGCAATCAACAACTGCGGGTCACAGGCCAGCGCCTGTGCGATCATCACGCGCTGGCGCATCCCGCCGGACAGCGAGTGCGGGTAGCTTTTCATCACGCGATCGACGTCCGCAATGCGTACCTTGTGCAGCAGTTCACGGGCTTTTTTATCCGCGCTGGGGGCATCGCAGATTTTGTGATCCAGCAGCGCTTCGGTGAGCTGGTCGCCGACTTTCAGCACCGGATTGAGCGAGGTCATCGGTTCCTGGAAAATCATGGCGAGATCGCGACCACGCAGCTTACGGCGTGCCTCTGCTTTCATGCGCAACAGGTCATGCTGCTGGCCGTCGCGTGCGGTGAAACGAAGCGCACCGCGTTCGATGTTGGCAGAGTCCGCCAGCAGCCCCATCACGGTAAGTGACGTCACGGACTTACCTGAGCCACTTTCGCCGACCACGGCGACCACTTCCCCTTTATTCACGGTAAAGGAAATGCCTTTTAGCGCCTGATGCGTGCCGGAACGGCCACTAAAACTGACGCTCAGGTCGTCGATTTCCAGTACAGGTCTGGGGGCGTTACCGGGTGCAGTGGCGGCACCCGCGTGCATGATATCCGTCATGGTCACTCCGGTTGAGGGTTTTAGGGTTACTGTAGTTAGTTGAGTTGCGTCATAAGTTGATTGCGTCATAGCCAGATTCGGCCAAGGTTATAAGTCAGATAAGGCGAGCTGTCGGCGGCCAGCCAGATAGGGCCGTCGAGATCGACATGCTCGGCATCGGCGGCGACGGGCAGAGCGGCTTCCATCGCCATCGACGAGCCCAGTGTGCAGCCGACCATAATGCGCAGGCCGTGAAAGTGAGCCTCACGTACCATCGCCAGTGCTTCGGTCAGCCCGCCACACTTGTCCAGCTTGATGTTGATCATGTCGTAACGACGACGCAGCCCGACGATGTCGCCACTGTGGCGGCAGCTTTCATCCGCGCAGATGGGAATCGGGTGAGCAAAGCGCTGCAAATCCTCATCTTTACCGACAGGAAGCGGTTGCTCAATCATGGCGACCTGATAGGGGAGCAGAGCCGTGGAGAGGCTATGTAAATCCAGCCCGCTCCAGCTTGCTCTCGCGTCAATAATCAATCTGGCATTAGGTGCTGCGGCACGAATGGCGGCAACCTTTTCCAGAATCAGCTCGCGATCCAATTTGATTTTCAGCAACAGGCCGCCGTGGGACACGGCATTGGATGCGGCCGCGGCCATTTTCTCCACGCTGTCGAGCGCCAACGTTTGCGCACAGACCACAGACGTAGGAGGATGAATGCCAAGGCGCTGCCACAGCGTCTGTTTTTTCAATGCGGTGTTGAGCCGCCACAGTGCGCAGTCCAATGCATTTCTGGCCGCACCTGGTGATAAGTCTTTCTGGAGTTGTTCGATGGTCAGGCCGTGTTCTATTGCCTCACGGATCGCTGAGAGCTGGCGACATACGCTGTCGGCGGACTCGCCATAATGGGCGACTGGCGTGCATTCGCCTTGTCCAATAAATCCTTTTTCTTCCAATGCGACGCGGATAACGGTAACCGCGCGACGCGTACCGTTCTCTGCCGCCATAGGACGGGCGAGTGGCAGATTGACGGTTTCAATTTGCATATGCCGCATCATGATTTTTTTCTCATCAACGCTCAGGTAATGAACGGACTATTTCATGATGCATCATCACTGACGAATACTTGTTCATCAGTAGGGTATAACCTCAGGTTATACCCTAAGTTCAAGGTATGGCTTTCTGGTTGCGCTTTCCCGCAACGCGAAGGATTTCGTGTATAATACGTGCCAGTTTTCATTGACCCGCCGGAGATGAGCCATGCGCCCAACAGGCCGAAGTGCACAGCAAGTACGCCCCCTCAAATTGACCCGTCATTACACGAAGCACGCCGAAGGTTCTGTGTTAGTCGAATTTGGCGACACCAAAGTGTTATGCAATGCCACGGTAGAAGAGGGTGTTCCGCGCTTTCTGAAAGGCCAGGGGCAAGGATGGGTCACCGCCGAATACGGCATGCTGCCGCGTGCGACGCACAGCCGCAACGCCCGTGAAGCGGCCAAGGGCAAGCAGGGCGGGCGGACGCTGGAGATCCAGCGTCTGATTGCGCGCTCCTTGCGTGCGGCGATCGACCTGAAAGTGCTTGGCGAATACACCATTACGCTCGACTGTGACGTCTTGCAGGCGGACGGCGGTACGCGTACGGCATCCATCACCGGAGCCTGCGTGGCGCTGGCCGATGCGCTGAACCAGATGGTTGCCAACGGTAAGCTGAAGAAGAACCCGATGAAAGGCATGGTCGCGGCGGTTTCCGTCGGTATCGTTAACGGCGAAGCGCTGTGCGATCTGGAATACGTGGAAGATTCCGCCGCTGAAACCGACATGAATGTGGTAATGACCGAAGATGGCCGCATGATTGAAGTGCAGGGAACCGCCGAAGGCGAGCCGTTTAGCCACGAAGAATTGCTCTCCCTGCTGGCGCTGGCCCGAGGGGGAATTGATACCATCGTTCAGGCGCAGAAAGCTGCCTTAGCTGATTGATTTTTAAAGCGACCAATGGGTCGCTTTTTTTATATTTGAAGACGAGGAGATGCCGTAATGAAAGCCTACCAGCGCCAGTTTATTGAGTTTGCACTCAGCAAGCAGGTATTGAAGTTCGGCGAGTTTACCCTGAAATCCGGGCGTATCAGCCCCTATTTCTTCAACGCCGGGCTGTTTAATACCGGGCGCGATCTGGCCTTACTGGGGCGTTTTTATGCGGAAGCGCTGGTTGATTCCGGTGTGGCGTTCGATCTGCTGTTCGGGCCAGCTTACAAAGGTATTCCGATTGCCACCACCGCGGCGGTGGCGCTGGCAGAACACCACGATCGCGATCTGCCGTACTGCTTTAACCGTAAAGAAGCTAAAGATCACGGCGAAGGGGGGAGTCTGGTCGGCAGCCCGTTACAGGGGCGTGTGATGCTGGTGGATGATGTGATTACGGCGGGGACGGCGATTCGCGAGTCGATGGCGATCATTGGTCTGCACGGTGCCACACTGGCGGGGGTGATGATTGCGCTGGACCGTCAGGAGCGCGGCCGCGCCGATCTGTCCGCGATTCAGGAAGTTGAACGCGACTATCAGTGCAAGGTGATTTCAATTATTACGCTGAAGGATTTGATTACTTATCTGGCGGAAAAACCGGAGATGGCGGTGCATCTGGATGCGGTGAAAGCCTATCGTGAGCAGTATGGGATTTAACGTTGAGTCACGAACCCGCCAGCGCTGTCTGGCGGGTAATCGCGGCGTTTAGTTCAGCTGTGCGGCCAAGAGCGGCCAGCGGGTATCGAATTCCTGCGTTGGACGATAGCGGAATTCCGAGCGAATAAAGCGCGACAGCATCCCTTCGCAAAATGCCAATAGCTGGCTGGCCAGCAGCGTTTCATCATGCTGAAAGCCTTTGCCATCGCGCAGTTTATGCTCGCGTAATACCTGACGCAGTTGGGATTCAATACGCTCAAACAGTTGGTTGATGCGCCCCTGCAAGCGATCCTGCTCAAACATCAGCGCGTGGCCGGTCATGATGCGAGTTAGACCCGGATTCCGTTCCGCAAACCCTAAAATAAGCAGCAAAATCAGACGAAGACGATTAAACGTTTCTTTTTCATCTTGCAGAATCAGGTTAATGCGGGTGGTCAGACTATCCTCGATAAATTCAATCAGGCTATCAAACATCCGCGTTTTACTGGGGAAGTGCCGGTAGAGCGCCGCTTCGGACACGCCGACGTTCGCTGCCAGTTTTGCGGTGGTGATGCGTTGGCTGCCGTCGCTGGATTCCAACATTTGCGCCAACGCCTGCAAAATTTCCTCGCGGCGATTCCTTTTCGTACTTTCTTTTTCTGCCATGTCTGAAAAGACCCTTGCTAAATATTTGACTGACAAGCACCCGGTAGCGCCACAGTCGCGATAGCACGCTGTGGCTTATATGAATTTTTTACACTATGGGGTGGCTGGAGCGCGTTAGCTACGGCCGGAGTGGCCGAAGCCGCCTTCTCCACGTTCGCTGCTGACGAAATCGTCGACCAGGTTAAATTCAGCCTGAACGACAGGCACAAAAACCATCTGTGCGATGCGTTCGCCGGGCTCAATCGTAAACGTTTGTTGACCACGGTTCCAGACGGACACCATCAGTTGTCCCTGATAGTCCGAATCAATCAGCCCAACCAGATTCCCCAGCACCACGCCATGCTTGTGGCCCAGTCCTGAACGAGGAAGGATCACCGCTGCCAGCTCGGTATCGGCAATGTGAATCGCCAGCCCGGTAGGGATAAGCGTGGTTTCCCCCGCGTTGAGTTCAATCGCCTGATCCAGACAGGCACGTAGGTCGAGCCCGGCAGAACCCGGAGTGGCGTAGGTGGGTAACGGAAATTGCTGCCCAACACGTGGGTCAACAATCTTAACGTCGATTTTTTTCATCATAACGGCTGATAATCTCGTCGATTAATTTTTGGCCAAGAAGACGTTTGTCGCACTGCGGTAACGGTACGTCGCCACCTTGCCAAAAAAGGTGTAACGCATTGGTTTCACTGTTAAAACCATGCCCGGAAAGAGAGACGTTGTTCGCGCAAATCAGATCCAACTTTTTACGCGCCAGTTTTTGCCGGGCGTATTCTTCCACATTCTGGGTTTCGGCAGCAAACCCGACAACATAAGGACGATTTTTCGTCATGGCTGCGACACCGGCGATAATATCCGGATTTTTGACCAGAGTGAGAGTCATTTCATCGCCCTGCTGATGCTGTTTTTTAATCTTCTCATCAGCAATATGTTTGGCGCGATAGTCGGCAACCGCGGCACAGCCGATCACAATGTGCTGCTGGACTGCGTGCTTCATCACCGCATGCTCCATCTCCAACGCGCTGCCGACATCAATACGTGTGACGCCCTGCGGTGTGGCGAGCGACACCGGACCGCTTACCAGAGTGACCTTCGCACCACGGGCAGCCGCAGCCTGTGCAATAGCAAAGCCCATTTTTCCAGAGCTGTGATTGGTGATAAAGCGAACCGGATCCAGTGCTTCTCTCGTTGGCCCAGCGGTGACCAGAATGTTCAGATGTTGCAGATCGTTGATGGCAGAAAAATGACGCTGCGCCAGCCCGATAATTTCCAGCGGGTCGATCATGCGGCCTGGCCCAACATCGCCACATGCCTGACTGCCGCTATCCGGCCCCCAGATCGGTAAACCTCGGGCGGCCAGCGTGCGCAGGTTGTCCTGCGTGGGCTCTGCGCGATACATCTGCTGATTCATCGCTGGAACAACGGCGATGGGGGCGGATGTCGCCAGACAAATCGTGGTCAGCAGGTCGTTCGCCATGCCCGCTGCGACTCGGGCGATCAGATCGGCGGTAGCGGGGGCAAGAATGACTAAATCAGCCCATTTCCCCAGCTCGATGTGACCCATCGAAGCTTCTGCCGCAGGATCGAGCAGGTCGTCTGATACCGGGTAGCCGGAAACGGCTTGCAGCGTGAGTGGGGTGATGAACGCTTTAGCGGCAGATGTCATGACAACCCGTACATCGGCTCCGGCGTCACGTAGGCGCCGAACCAGTTCCGGGCACTTGTACGCGGCGATGCCGCCGCTGATACCCAGCACGATTCGTTTGCCGGCGAGCGCATTCAGGCTGGAAAAATCCGTCATCATCATGGTCCGATTGAAAGTCAGAAGATGTGCCATTTTACCATAACCTTGCAGCCAGATAGGAATCTTAAGGTTGTCGCTGCTGTTTACCTAAGAAGATTGCGAAGCGCTTCGCAGCCTTTTATCACCACCATCGTCCTGTTTTTATAGGCGTGACATGATGTCGCTGAGCGGTATAGGGAGAGGGAGATGGGTTGGGAAAAGGGATTGGCACCGCGTGAAAAACTGGTGCGTTTAGGGGCGGAATCGCTGACAGATGTTGAATTGCTGGCAATTTTTTTACGCACAGGGTTACCCGGCGTGCATGTGATGCAGTTGGCGGAAGAGTTGTTGGTGCAGTTCGGGTCGTTATATCAGTTGATGACAGCCGATCAATCCGCATTTCATACCGCCAAAGGTGTGGGAATATCGAAATATACGCAAATCAAGGCGATCACAGAGCTGTCGCGTAGGCTGTTTTTTTCTCGTCTTGCGAAAGAGGACGTGATGCTGAATCCTCAGGCGACTGGTCAGTATTTGCAATTGCTGCTGTCCCGGCGTGAGCGTGAGGTTTTTTTAGTCCTGTTTTTGGACAATCAGCATCACGTTATTCGCCATCAGGAGATGTTTGTTGGTACGATTAACAGCGTGGAAGTTCACCCGCGTGAAATTGTGCGCGAAGCGCTAAAGGCAAATGCCGCCGCGCTGATTTTGGCGCATAATCATCCGTCCGGAAAAGCGGAGCCGAGTCAGGCTGACCGTGCGATAACCGAACAGATTGTCAAAGCCTGTCTGTTAATGGAGATCCGCGTGCTCGATCATTTGGTGATTGGGCATGGCGAGTACGTTTCTTTTGCCGAACGCGGCTGGATTTAACAGATATTTCCGCGATCCAATGGGATCTTTAGCTGTTCGGGACTTGAGCACTTACGCTTCAGAGCGTATACTACGCCACCTTTGAGAATCTTGGGTGTGGCGTTAAGAGCCTATCTCAGCAGGTTTATCCTGATGACAGAGTCTTTTCAGTGAAGTTGCTGAGATGGGCTCTAAAGCCTGACGAGGCGGCCAAACCCTATACGAAGCTCGAGCTGATTTGATTTTTGGAGAATAGACATGTCCCGAGTCTGCCAAGTTACTGGCAAGCGTCCGGTGGCCGGGAACAACCGTTCCCACGCACTGAATGCGACCAAACGCCGTTTTCTGCCGAACCTGCATTCACACCGTTTCTGGGTTGAAGGCGAGAAGCGCTTTGTAACACTGCGTGTATCTGCTAAAGGTATGCGTGTTATTGATAAGAAGGGTATTGAGACGGTTCTGGCCGATCTGCGTGCCCGTGGTGAAAAGTATTAAGGAACTGAATCATGGCTAAGGGTGTTCGCGAGAAGATCAAGCTGGTTTCTTCTGCTGGTACTGGTCACTTCTATACCACTACGAAGAACAAACGTACTAAGCCGGAAAAATTGGAACTGAAGAAATTCGATCCCGTTGTCCGTCAGCACGTTGTCTACAAAGAAGCTAAAATTAAGTAATTTCTGCTTCTTGATAAAAACCCGGCCTTGGTCGGGTTTTTTTTCGTCATCAGTCAGCCCGCGTGTCGGTTTGGTTTTGCTGTTTTGTGGTAAATACTGCGGGTAAAATACGCCAGCAGTTACCCTGTTTCCCGTTGTGTCCTCTGTCTTGCTGCCTGTCACAGAGGGTATCCTGTCGTTTATGAAAATGTTGTTTATGCTAATGTAGCCACCTTTATCAGGAGACGCCCATGCCTGAATTACCTGAGGTTGAAACCAGTCGTCGGGGGATTTCGCCGTATCTTGTCGATCATACCATTCTGTATGCTGAAGTCAGGAACACGCGCCTGCGCTGGCCGGTATCGGCTGAGATCCTCTCGCTGAGTGATGAGCCTGTGCTCAGCGTGCGTCGGCGGGCAAAATATCTGCTGATTGAACTGACTCGCGGCTGGATTATTGTGCATCTCGGCATGTCTGGCAGCCTGCGTGTATTGCCGGAATATAACGAGCCAGAGAAACACGATCATGTTGATTTGGTGATGGACAGCGGTAAAGTGCTGCGTTACACCGATCCCCGGCGTTTTGGTGCCTGGCTGTGGACGGATAACCCTGAAACCTGCTCAGTATTGGCGCATCTGGGGCCGGAGCCGTTAGAGGCGGAGTTCTCCGCAGATTATCTCTATCAGGCCTCACGCGGTAAAAAGACGGCAATCAAACAGTGGATTATGGATAACAAAGTGGTGGTTGGCGTAGGAAATATTTACGCGAGCGAATCGCTGTTTGCAGCTGGCATCCATCCTGACAGAGCGGCCGGATCGCTAAATGAAAACGATGCAGCCCAGTTGGTGGGAGTGATTAAACAGGTGCTACAGCTTTCGATTGAGCAAGGTGGCACAACGTTGCGTGACTTTTTGCAATCAGACGGCAAGCCCGGTTATTTCGCGCAGGAGCTGCGTGTCTATGGCCGCAACGGTGAGCCTTGTCGTACATGCGGGACGCCGATAGAAACCGCAAAGCATGGGCAGCGGAGTACGTTTTTCTGCCGCCGCTGTCAGGTGTAATGGGGGTTGCGGATAAAAAATTCAGATAAATAACAATGACGATAATACTCATTAAGGGAAAAGAAGTATGCAGCGTATTTTGTTGATAAGAATCGATTTTCTGGGTGATATGGTATGCACTACAGCGTTGATTCATTCTCTGAAAAGAAAATGGCCGACTGCTGAAATTCATGTATTAGCGAACAAATATAATTCATATGCGCTTGACGGTAACCCGGATGTAGCAAAAGTGCATCGGTATGTTTATAGCAAAAGCCGAGAGAGAAATAATCGTGGTGGTTTAATCAGCTCATTAATCGATAAGTTTCGTTTGATTATGCGTTTAAAGCGTTTGAATTTTGATTTGCTGATAATTCCTAATGGCGGAATGAATAAGAATGCGATCCAGTTCGCTAGATGGATGAATGTGCCTGACGCGCGTTGGCACAAGACCGAGACAGAGTTTGACGACCGCAATATTGAACATATTGTCAATCGGCCAATAAAACATGAAGTATTAGCGGGATATGACTTAATGCCGGAGCTTGGCGTGAAGAGCACCGACGATTTACAGCTTTATATTTATCCTAATCCAGAATTAAAAAAACAATGGTCAGAAAAATTAAGCAATAACGGTAAAAAAAATATCGGTTTTTTTATATCGAATAAAGCACATGAACGTCGCTGGTCGTGGGAAAGTTGGTATACGCTTGCTCTGTCACTGGGCAACGACGTCAATATCATTATTTTTTCTAATCCAGGTGAGAAACCGGAGCAAGATGCGCTTAAGGGCATTAAGGTTCAATGTATCGACACGGAAACCGTGCCTGACCTTATAGCAGCGATGAGCCAATTGGATGTGGTTGTGTCGGCTGATAGTGCGCCTGTTCACCTTGGGGCGGCGTTGCAGATACCGGTTGTTGGCCTATTCGAAGCAAGGCCAGAGAAATATTTGCGTTGGTATCCAATTGGTGTAAAACACGTACTTCTGCATTCTGGTAAATGCATCGACAGCATCAGCGTGACAGAGGTCAAAGACGCGGTTATTTCTCTTATCCCATAAATGTATTAGTCGTGGAGCTTTTCCATTAAGGCACTAACGATGGCATCGGGTAAGAAATGTGATACGTCTCCGCCGTGACGTGCCACTTCTTTGACCAGAGAAGATGAAATAAACGACCACTCTTCTGATGGCATCAGAAAAACGCTTTCGAGCGTCGGCATCAGATGGTGATTCATTTTTGTGAGCTGGAGTTCATATTCGAAATCAGCAACAGCTCGCAAACCGCGCACGAGAATAGTGGCGTTTTGCTGCTGTGCGAAGTGTGCCATAAGATCGCTAAAGCCAATGACGTCGACATTCGATAAATGCTGTGTGGCACCCTTTGCCAGCGCCACGCGCTCATCCAGAGTGAAAAGCGTATGCTTGCTTGGGCTGGCGGCGATAGCCAGTACCACATGATCGAATAGTCGTGCTGCACGTGTTAGCAGATCCAAATGACCATTGGTTAATGGATCGAACGTTCCGGGATAAATCGCTTTGGTTGTCATCACATCAGCCCTTTATTTACTTTCTCGGTAGCGACTTTACTGTGTTCGCTGGGGCAAATAAGGTTCCAGGAGCGTAAGCAGCATCTGTAGTGCGCCCTGATTTTGGTGTAACACTTCTACGGCGTGTCGACCATAGTAGAGGCGATAGTCTTCGTCAGCGAGCAGTTTTCCTACTTCTTTTCCAAGCGAGTCTGAATCGGTTACGGTAATCAATCCGTTGGCCTGGCCTAGCTTGTTACAGATGTCTTTGAAATTGAACGTGTGTGGCCCCATCAACACCGGAATAGCATGGGCCGCTGCTTCTAGTGGATTATGCCCGCCCCGTTCAACCAAACTTCCACCGACAAACGCCAGATCGGCGATGCCGTATAGCAGCATCAGTTCACCCATGGTGTCCCCAATCACCACCTGAGTGCTGGCTGAAGGTTGTTCACCACTGCTGCGCAGCGTGTAGGTGAATCCCAGACTTTCTGTCAACGTCTGCGTGGTGGCGAAACGTTCCGGGTGGCGAGGCACAAGAATCAGTAATAAGTCAGGATAGGTACCAAGCAGTTGTCGATGAGCGGCCAGAACGATCGCTTCTTCACCTTCGTGTGTACTGGTGGCTATCCATACCGGGCGGCGAGGCGCCCATTGTCGGCGTAATGTAACCGCGCGTGCAGCCAGTTCCGGCGTTACGGAAATATCAAATTTAAGACTGCCGGTTACTTTCAGGCTTGAACGCTTCAGGCCAAGATCGATAAATCGATTCCCGTCCTCCTGATTCTGTGCGGCAACGAGGGTAATGCGCCGTAAGATATGGCGCATTAGCTTCCCAATTTTTTTATAACCCGCAGCGGATTGCTCTGACAGCCTTGCATTCGCAATAACCAGCGGAATTTCGCGCTTGTGCAGCTCTGCAATCAGGTTTGGCCATAGCTCGGTTTCCATAATGATGACGATTTTCGGACGAACCTGGTCAAAAAAGCGTTTCAGAGCACAGGGCAAATCATAAGGCAGGTAAACGTGATAGACCGTGTCGCCAAAAGCGGAGCGCACGCGCTCGGAACCGGTTGGCGTCATGGTTGTTACTGTGATTGGCAGATTGGGGTAACGGTGGCGCAGGGCTCTCACTAAGGGAATGGCGGCCAGCGTTTCACCTACCGACACCGAATGCAGCATGATACCGTCTGGCTTAACCTTCTCTGCACAAAAACCGTAACGTTCACCCCAACGCCGCCGATAGGCCGGCGCTTTGCGGCCACGAAGCCACAGGCGAAGCCAAATCAACGGTTGGATGAGGTATAGGATAATGGTGTAGAGAATTTGTAGCATAAGGTTTACTGTTATCGGTTATCGCTGGGGTGATTTTATCGGGTTAGTGAGGATAAGGCTATTTGTAAAACGGCTGTTGTCTGTGCTTCATACAAGCTCAGGGGCTGGCTTAGCTACAAATATTGATTTCCCATCGCGACAAGTATAGCAATGGCAGTTTTTGAATCGATATCTTTAATTTTAGCAAGGAGAGAGGAAATTCTAATACTAACTGAAAATATTTTCTCTTACTTAAGTCTATCATGATGGTCTTATAAATGTTCATATAATTCTGTGGGTTAATTATAATTGTTTTGTCTATGTGTAGGTTCGATATTTTTATTTATTCTGTTTTTTGATCTTGGGTGTGCTTTAAATAAAACACATTGGATTATTTTTACACTTGATCTTATTGAGCATTTAGATTTAATCGAGAATTTTATTGCATAAATGAAATTTCGTAAGAAACCTGATTTTTCAGCATTGTATATTCTTCGAAGTATTTGACCGTATCCGTGCTCTAGCTTTGTTGGTTCCTTCATTTTAGCAAATTCATCACCGACTCCGGACATGTCATGTAATATTTTCCCAATGCATAGTCCTTTAACAAAATCAAAAGATCTTAATCGTTCAAATAAGTCATGATCTGCCCAGTAGAACGCATATGTTTCGTTAAATACAAATCCATATTTATCGCTAATTTTATTTACTAAACCTAATGATAATGTTACTCCTGATGCACATGTGAATATAGATCTTGCGTTAAACTCTCCAACATTAACAAACTCAGTATTAACTTGTGCCTTGTTGTATACAGGGCTACTTTTTACGTTTTCTTTATTTGATAAATAGACTTCAGGGCAAATGATATCATTTTCAATATTGTTCTTTATATTTTGAAAAAAACAATTGTCTATGTGAGTATCTTGGTCAAATATAGAAATAAAATGGTAGTTTTTTTTGTTGATAAAATAATTGTATATTTTACTTAAAGATAAATTTCTAATGTCTTGATAAATTTCTGTACTGATTCCTTTTTGTTTACAGTTATGAAGATATTTGTTTAAGTCCTCTTCATTAAAAAGGTCTTGACCATTATTCCATATGAGTATTTTAATATTCACATCATCGATTTTTGTATTGAAAATGGATGTGATAGTCGAAGAGTTCTCGATACTTGAATTATATAACACAACAATTGCATTTATAATGATGTTGTCATTTTTTAGTAGGCTATTAATGGTCTCACCTCATTATTTTTATTTGTTGTTTTTTATAGTGTAACTATTCGTTGGGGTGATGTCTTTTTCTATGTTGATTTTTGATCTTGGATGTGTGCTATCCATAGAGAATATTATCAGGTTTTTAGCCACTTCAAATTTTACCTTCCTTCTGAGAAAGTCTCTCAAGTAAATAAATAAAGTACTAAATTTTGATTTTTTTTGATATTCATTTCTTATGAACGATTGAAAGTAAAACATTTCCATTACTCTGAACTTGCTTTTATTTTCTTCTGAATTAAACATTGCAAATGAGTGATGGATCTTATTTGTACAATAAATTTCTAAAGGGTATCCATTTTCTTTCATAATATTGATTGTTCTGAATAGGTCGCTATCTATACCATAAAAGGCTAACCTCTCTTCAAATACATAGCGTCTATAGTCTTTTATTTTATTTGTTCCTTGTCGTGATATGGCCAGACCCGACATAACTGAGTCTATTTTCATTTTCACCTTACCCTCTGGAATTATGATATTTACATCACCATAAAAATGTGGGTCTGTTTGGGCTAGCATGCCATTTTTTTCTGCTATAATAATAGGAGTAATAATATCCTCATTTATATGAGGAGATATTTTTGTATAATAGTCTACTGGTAGCACTGAGTCTTGATCTAACAGAGTGATAAAATCATAATCCTCATTATCAATGAAAAAATTATAGATTTTTGATAAAGCAAGATTTCTTATATCTTGATATATTCTCGCGTTAATCCCTTTTTCTTTACAAGAGATAAGAAAGGATTTTATGTCTTCTTCACCCAAAAAATCCGGGCCATTGTTCCATACTAAAATAGTTATATCTATTTGCTCTTTTTGGCATGCTAATAAGGAGGTTAACGTATCTGATTTTATTAGTGTAGAGTTATAAATTACGACAACAGAGGAAATTCTCATTACATTTATTCCAAAACATATCTCTATATAATATATATCAAGAAAAATTATAATTCACTAAATAGTGAATTATGTGAGTTAATTAGGCATGTTTATATCATTTTTAACTTCTTGATATGACCATAACTCGGTATACTTATTAAATGTATACTGAGCGTTGACTATAGCTAATAGTAATCCCTGTTTTCCGTCTAAAAATCCGGCTCTTAGTATTAATGTTTTAATAAAGGAGAACATTGTATGAGAAAAAATAGAAATATAGCTACAATGCTTACCCTTGGCATGGTGCTCTTTTGCCCAGTCAGACGCATAACGCAATTGTTTTTTTTGAAATTCTAAAAAATCACGACAGGTTAAATGTAGTAGGTCACCAGTTAATGATTTAACAGCAGCGTTGCCATAATTTAATGATTCATGAACTTGATTATCGTTATAATAATAATGTTGGTTAGCATAGAAACGAATAACTTTATCTGGATACCAACCGCTATGCTTCATAAAACGACCGAGGAAAAGATTTCGTCTTGCACATGCATATACAGTATCGGTAATTATATCTGGCGTTTTTAGTACTGTTTCAACAGCAGTGCGTAATTCTTTTGTCATTCTTTCATCGGCATCAATGAAAAAAATATAATCACCACTAGCATGAGTCTGAGCCCTTTGCCTTTGTTTGCCATACCCTAGCCAGTCATCGTAGTGATAAATTTTTGCTCCATATTTCTTTGCAATTTCAATTGTATTGTCGCTACTGCCAGAGTCGACGACTATTATTTCATCTGCCCATGATATAGATTCTAAACATTCTTGAATGAGTTTTTCTTCATTTTTTGTTATAATAAGGACTGATAGTTTTTTTCGCATACCTATTTTTCCATTTGGTTTCTACTAGTTTATATATCAGATTGCATTTTAAAATAATGCACCATATCTATGGTAAGAATAGGATGGGAAAAATATTTTATTGGTTATTTTTTAAATGTTTTTTTATACTGTATTTAAAGGCACACAGTATCCCAGAGAAATATTTCCCTTTTTTCAACAAATGCTTATATCTTTTCTTCATTTCTACGAATGTCTCAGCATCTTTTAAATCCTCAATTGACCAGGGAGAGACCAATAGGGCGCGTTGAAAGTATGATGTTGATGGGTAGTTTCCCCATTTGTGCCAAGGCTTGGTTACACCCGTGTAGTGTATGAGGATAGTATTTTTTTTTATGGTTTCTTTATATTTCTGATGGCTTGAATCTTTTAACTCATTTTTTATGGAGTAAATAGTATTATATTCTCTGGGGAGAAAGGTTACGTTATCATGTAATAACAAATTAATCACGTCTTGATCTGGATATTGAATTGATTCTTCACCGGCTCTTAATTTATCAAAAATCTTCTGCGTTAAATTTAATTCATTCCAGATAGTTAAATTTACAAATAAAACGCCAGAGTTAAAATATTTTCCTTCTAAAGCAGCCATCTTTAATCGACTTGCCGATTTTTTTTGCGTTTCAGGCAAATCACGAATTACTGCTGCAACATGTGGTGCTGTATTCAGTTTCTGAAGTTGCGCTAAGGAGCCCTTACACATCACATCCGCATCAAGATAGAGGAGATTTGATATTTTTTCTGAGAGGTGGGAAAAAGCTAATAATCTGAAATACATAGCGTGCGACCAAATATCGGTACAAGGCAACGTTTTTAACATTTCAGAATCTATTCTATATAAGACGATTTTAGTTTTAAATTTTTCAGAAATAATATTTAATTTTTTAATAAACTTATCATCAAAATCATCAGAAAAAACATGGAATGTAAAATCGATGTCATTATTGATAAGAATTGATACTATTGATATTCCACAACCCATGGCGTAGTTTTTATCTATGCCATAAGCAACGTTTAGCGTGTTATTATCGGCGATTGGCTGATGCCTCTTTTCGAAAACTGTAAGAACATCAATATGCGATGAAAAGACCATTGAATCACCTTAAAAGAAAAATTTGGTGTGTAGATCGTAATGTTCGTTTTTAAAATGCTTTTTTATAAAGATATTTAAGGAAGCTCAGTGTCCCATGAAAAATTTCACCGTTATGAAACTGATGCTTAGCACAGTATCGCATATTACTTGCTGTCACAGCATCTAAGAGAGGCTCATTTCTCCATGGCGAACTGTTTTTTGCTTTCAAAAAATATTTTGTACAATTGTAATTGGCGGCCCATTTATGCCAAGGTTTAGTTGGGCCTATGTAATGAATAAATATAGTCTCAGTAGATATCGGTATGGGGGCAGACTTACCACGACTATATTTTAATTCATAGTTTATACTAAACTGGGTGTTGTATTTATTATCCAGTTGGTAAAATTTTCCTGCCAAAAGTATATTTAAAACATCCTGATCAGGATGGGTAATGACTTTTTTCATCTCTGGATCGATCAAAAAACGCATGCTGTTTTCTGTTACAGATGCCCGATGCCAGTTATTGATTTCAATTAACAAAACGCCGGAGTTAAAGTAACCATCGTTGAGTTCAGGCTGCTGAAATTTTTGTGCCCGCTCTTTCCACCAGCTGCTATCACCATCTAAAACAACGGCAGCGATATGACTACTAACATCTAGTTTTATTAATTCTTGCAGTGAACCATTACATATAATGTCTGCATCAAGGTAGAGAACTTTATCAAGTATCTGATGGAAGTAGTCGGCAATAATAAAACGAAAATAAATGGCATAGCTCCAGAGTTTTGTTTCTGGTAACGTTTTTAACCATGAGCAATCAACGATATAGATGTTAATGGTTGTATTGTATTGCTCTGCCATTTCTTGAAATTTTGCTTTATCACTATCACTGAGTTTATCGGTAAATACGTGAAAAGATAAAGAATGTTCTTGATTTTTTAATAGGGTAGAGGCTATAGCGATGGCGCAGCCATAAATGAATTTTTCATCCGTGCCAAAGGCTATGTTTAACTCGGCACATTTTTCAGAATAGGAAAATGAGTATACAGTTTTTATGACTTTTTCTTTGTCAAAGTACATGCGCTTACCGTGTTGGATAAATAGCGGAAAGAATAACGTGTTGTAAGAAACAAGTCAGAATATGTCTCCATTTATCATTATGACTCGATAATCAACTGTGCCGCTTTTTCTGGCAGACTATAAATATCTTCGGTATCGGCAAAATAGCGGGCATTTTCTGCCCACTGTTTCAGCGTTTCTGGCTGACTGAGTGCGTGTGACAACGCGTGGTTCAGTGCTGCCTGGCTAAAGGGTTCTGGGATGACTTGTCCGGCCTGCGAGCGCTCAATGTAAAATGCATAACCACATGCATCGGTGACGAGTATGGGTAATCCGGCAGCGATAGCCTCAAGTAAAACGATGCCAGCGGCCTCCTGATGAGCCGGATGAAGTAACAAGTCTGCGGCTGCCATAAAGTCAGGAATGTCGTCTCGGCCAGAGAAGAAGTCTATTTGTTTACCGATACCGAGTTGTTCCGCTTGTTGTTGAAACGGTTTTGGATCGTCCTGACCGACAACCAGAAAGGTAACACGATTGCGTATTTCCTCTGGCAGGGTGGCGATCGCGGTCAGACTACGGCCAACCCCTTTGCGTTTGAAGTCGGAACCGACTTGTAACAGAACAAATTGGTTTTCATCCAGATGCTGCTGTTGACGGAAGCGGGAGCGCATATCTGGAGAGCGTGTGCTGTACTTTCTGTCCAGTGAAATACCCGGCGGTAGCATAAAAAAGCGTTCATCTTGTGTGCCGTAATGCTTCTGAAAATGGGCAATTTGCCGTGGCGTTAGCATCAGCATACGCGTGTGGCTGTTTTTATCGAACACGTCTCGTTCAAGTGCCGCGTAGCCGCGGTAGCGGGGTGTTAGTCGATAAAAGAAGCCTTTTTCCTGAACCGCCTTTTCTGCCGTACAGCCTTCTGCGGCATAGTAGAAGTCCAGCCCTGGCATTTTGCTAAATCCGACAACGCGATCGACAGGGTGCTGTTGTAAATGGCGTTGTATCCAGTCGGAAAAGTGGCGATGACGAGTATGGTTACCTAGTCCAGAGATAGGTACGAGAACAATGTCGAACCCTTCAGGTTGGTCGCCTTGCCATTCGCTTGTGTAAACACGAATATCGTGGCCTCGTTTTTGGCAATTTTGTGCGATGCTCAGAAAGTCCCGCTGTAACCCGCCGAAAGGAAAGTATTTATAGACGCAAAATGCGATTTTCATTTGCTGTGCTCTGTCTGTGCTTCTTGTAGCATGTGTTCCGACGCCTCAATGACCGCTTGTGCAGGAATACAGGACAAATATTTAACCGTCTGATCGTAATTATGTTGAGCTGGCATAGGCTGATATTCCCCTGCCCAAATTTGTTTATAGCGGTCACACCACGGGCGCCATAATTTGTAGTCTGTTGGGCCAAATAAGCTTACGAGTGGTGTGTTTAATGCGGCTGCCATGTGCATCGGCGCTGAATCTACGCCAATATATAGCACGGCGTTGTCGATTAATGCTGCCAGTTCCAGAAAGCTCGTTTTGCCTGCAAAGGTCATATCTGGTTTATGCGTGCACTGTGAGTGAATGTCGCGCACCACGTTTAAATCATCTTCTGAAGGACCGCAGGTCAAAACGACTTCGAGATCTTTTTCTTTGAGATGGTCAATAACCTGAGCGAATTTGTCGTTGTCCCAGTATTTGTAGTATTGACGTGTTGTCGGTTGGATAACGACATACTTTTTCGTTAAAAGGTCTGGTTGTTTATTAAATACATTTTGGGCATCTTCTTGACGATAATGTAGTGACAACTGAGAACGTCTATTGGATGTTGACAGTTTAAGCGGTGTTAGAAGATGGAGGTTTTGTTCAACGATATGCTCACCTATCGGTGGAACGCAATGATCAAAAAATAAACGCCAGATTTTGCCTTTCAGCGTATTACCGCGATCAAGCGCAATGCTATACCCTCCTAGCGATTTTACTAACAACGCAATCGGCCACTGGTCAGCCAGATTGACGATCAGATCGTAATTATTTTTCTTCAGTGCGTGTCTGACTTCCGTGACATTACGAATTTTCTCTGCAAGCGTCCCTGTTTTTCTCTTAAGCCCATAAAGCTGATATATCTCTGGGTTTGCTGACAGAATCGGCATCGTGTCCTGATATAGCAATACGTCGATTTTAGCCTCAGGATAATTTGCCTTCAGCGTGCTGATGAGCGGAGTGGTCAGCAGCATATCGCCATGATATCTAAGCTTCACCACAAGAATCCGGCGATAAGAGATGATGCGTTGACTCACTCGTTTTCCTTCATGTAATCAAAAGTTATGATTTTTACAGGCACGCTACCGCCTTTGGCTCAACAGCTACCAAAAGACTGATCCCATCCATGTAGCGCGACAGCATGAATAGCTAATTTTGCGCTATGGTACTAAAACCCATCCCCCTCTCACAGAGGTAAATACGACTGCCATACGCTAATTATAACAGGGCTACTTTTTTAGCCATTTCCCTGTCAGCGTTGTGCCAAGGCAAAACGCCATCAGCCACGCAATCAGCATGTCTCGTGAATAGAGAATGACATCGCTAAGTCCATACATCAGCAGGGCAAAAAGCAGTGCGGCAGAGAGGTGGCTACGTAGAACAAAAAATGAAAAATAAAATAAAGAGACATAGAGCAATATCAGCAATATTGTGCCCGGTAGCCCCTTAAGGGAGAAGGCATCAATCACTTCGTTATGCAGATGGATATCCAAATATCCTACTGCACCAGATAGCTCAGACTCTTGTTTTGCTTGTGTAATGATATGTTCTGCACGCTGTTCGGCCGATTGCCCGAGTAAGGCTTCTTCCCCTGCTTCTATACCAGATTGATACATTGCGATGCGCGCCCCCACCGATGTCATACTGTTATTCAGTCTATAGCTGTGTACATCGTTAATTAGATCGTTGACACGTTGATGAAGCGTATCTTGGAAGAGGAATAAACACAGGAGAATAGTGGCTGATGAGCCAATGAATGCTTTGATAAACAGGTGCTTATTGTGTCTGACTTCTGATAATAAAATGGTCGCGCCAACAATAGGATAAACGAATATTGCTGCCCGGGTTTCTGTTAGCAGAATAGCGATAGTCACTAACAGAAAATGTCCTAAATAGAGATAATACTTATAGGCTGAATCAAGCTTAAGCAGCGCCTGCGCGCTTAGCGCCCCAATAAAGGTAAGAAAATAGGCTGCGCTAGTGGCTGTACCAAATGCTAGCCCAATGCGGTGCATTCCACTGAAGCATGCCTGATAGAACGCGTAGCCCAGTGCTAACACACAGATTGCAATGATATAGAAGAGCGGCTGCTTTTGCTTTTTTTGCGAAATATGCAGGGTTGTCAACAGGATAAATGCGCCCAGAATACCGGCATGCGCGGATGTCCTGTAAGCGTTATAGACATAAGGGAAAAGGCTATCAGGTTGATAATAGTGGTGATACCAGATGAGATTGCTCAAGCCGATAGCCAGCAGGCAAAGTGGAATCAGTAACAGTCGTTTGGCCGTTATTACGGTTTTTAGGTGTGTCGCCACATAGAAAACGGAGAGTGAACCCGTGAGATAAAAAATCCACCCGGCAAGAATGCTGCTAAATGGCATGATGGCTAACGTGAGTAAACAGCCGGGAAAGACGGCTTTCAGTGCGAAAGCCGAACCTATACTGGGCGTTTTGCTCAGTTCATATCTTAATTCATTAAGCATGTATTTGTTCACAGTCGGGAGCGATATCACTCGCCTGATGCAGGTAATTCTATCAGCTTCTCTAATTTTTGATGGACGAGGCTAGCGGGAATTGTCTCCATTTTCTGTCTTTCAGACATTTCCACCACCTGATTCATCCCGTAACCGCCAATCAGCCCTGGATCGGTTGGTCCGTACAAGGTGATATTCGGACGATCCAGTGCCGCCGTCAGGTGGCTAAGCCCGGTATCGACGGAAACGACGGCTTTGGCACCAACTAATACCTCGGCGACCTGTTGCAGCGTAAGGCGTGGCAGAACCTCAACGTGAGGGAACCCTTCCGCCAGCCGTAATGCGCGCTGATGCTCATGTTCCGCTCCCCAAGGGAGTTTGATGCATAGTCCGCTCGGCGCCAATAGGGCAATCAGTTCACGCCAGTGCGCTTCCGGCCAGTGTTTTTCATCGCGCGTTGTGGCGTGGAGAAACACCAGATAGCGGTTGGCGTCGGCGGGCGGCTGGGAGAGGAAGCGCGAGGCAATCGCATAATCACCGCGTTCGACAGGCTTCTTATAACCCAGACTGGCGGCAAACAGTGCCCGTACGCGCTCGACGGCATGTTGTTGACGGCTTATCGGATGACGATAGTTATAAAACCAGCTTGCCAGTGGCTCACGCGCGCTCTTGCAGTCCAGCCCGTGTTTCTTTCCGTTGGCAAGCCGCGTAACCAGCAGTGCGCTTTTGATCAGCCCTTGCGCATCAATCACGGCATCATAACGGTACTGGCGTAGTTGGCGCGTAAATTCAGCCCGTTCCTGACGTATTGAGGCGCTGAACCAGCTTTTTCGCCAGCGGCGTATCGCCACCGGAATCACGCGTGAAACCGCCGGGTGCCAACTGGGGAGCTGCGCAAAACCCTCTTCAACCACCCAATCAAACTGGATATTAGGAATCGCTTGCATCGCGTCAGTTAAGGCGGGCAACGTGTGCAGCACGTCGCCCATCGACGACGTTTTTACGATCAGCACTCTCATGCGTCTGCTCCCGGCTCCTGGTTTTCTTGCGAAACGAGATACTTATCCAGTGCGCTGAGTACGCGTTCGGGCTGAATGTCGATCAAACTCTGGTGATAGCCTTGATCGGCATCGCCTTTACGCACCCGATGATAGCCGGTGATCAGCCGAATCACCTCGGCTTGATGAGAGAGTGGCGGGGTAAAGTCAGGGCTACTTGGGCCATAAAGTGCGACAAGCGGGCGATGAAGCGCCGCGGCAACATGCATGAGTCCAGAGTCGTTACTGACAACGGCGTGGCACGCGGCGATCAGCACCACCGCCTGTTCCAACGAGGTTTTCCCCGCCAGATTGGTACAATGCTGTCGTGCGTCTTCTGTTAATCCTTGAAGAATGTCGTCACAGGCTGAACGGTCATTGGCAGAACCGAACAGCGCGATCTGGTAGCCGCGTTCGGTCAACGTCTGTGCCAATGCGGCATAGTGATAATGCGGCCAGCGTTTGGCGGGGCCGAATTCGGCACCGGGGCAAAAACCGATGATGGGGCGCGCATCGCTGAGATCGAAGGCCCGCATCATGTCTGTAATTTCGGCCTGATTGACCTGCAACTGTGGCCACAATAACGGCTGCGGTAGATCGTCGGCACGACGAATACGGCGACGATCGTAGGCTAATGCGGCGTAACGCTGAACCATCAGCGGAAATGCAGCCTTATCCAGCACGCGTAAATCATTCAGCAGCCCGTAACGCATTTCGCCGCGCCAGCCTGTACGCTGCGGAATGTTGGCAAAGAACGGGACCAGTGCGGATTTAAAAGAGTTGGGCAGCACGTAAGCGCGATCGTAGCCTGTATCACGCAGCGAAACGCCAAGACGGCGACGTTCGCCTAGCTCCAGTGCGCCGTGACCGAGCGGCATGGCTAATGCCTGATTGACTTCCGGCATGCGTGCCAGTAGCGGACGGCACCAGGCCGGTGCCATCACGTCAATGACCGCTTCCGGGTGTTCAGCCTTCAACGTACGATAAAGGCTGTGCGACATCATCATATCGCCGACCCAGGAAGGGCCGATGACCAAAATTTTCATACCGCTTATGAATCCTTATCCGATTAAACGGTACGGTTCAGCCAGGCCATGTATTCTGTCACACCTTCGGCGACGGTTTTGAACGGCTTATCATAGCCCGCGGCACGCAGGTTGGTGAGGTCAGCCTGCGTATAGGCCTGATAGCGACCTTTCAATTTTTCGGGGAACTCAATGTATTCCACGCTGCCTTTTTTATGGAAAGCGAGTGTGGCGTCGGCAACGGCCTGGAAGGATTCGGCGCGCCCTGTGCCGCAGTTGAAGATGCCGGACACACCGTTTTGCCAGAACCACAGGTTGACGGCGGCGACATCACCCACGTAGATGAAGTCGCGTTTGAAGTTCTCGCTACCGGAGAACAGCTTCGGATTTTCACCCTGATTAATCTGGTTGTTCAGATGAAAGGCGACGCTCGCCATGCTGCCTTTGTGGCCTTCGCGTGGTCCGTAGACGTTGAAATAGCGGAAGCCGCAGATCTGCGATTCCGCTTCTGGGAGAATTTCACGCACGTACTGATCGAACAGGAATTTGGAATAGCCGTAGACGTTCAGCGGCTGCTCGTACTGACGTTCTTCGATGAAGTTATTGTTGCGGCCACCGTAGGTTGCGGCAGAAGAAGCATACAGGAAGGGAATGCTGCGATCGAGGCAGTAGTGCAGCACGTCTTTAGAATACTGATAGTTATTATCCATCATGTATTTGCCGTCCCACTCGGTGGTGGAAGAGCAGGCGCCTTCATGGAATACGGCATCGATATCGCCCAGATCGTCACCGGCAACGATACTGGCGATGAAGTCTTCCTTATCCATATAATCGGCGATGTCCAGATCGGCCAGATTGGCGAACTTGGTGCCGTCTTTCAGGTTATCGACAACCAGGATGTCCCGATAGCCGATGTCATTCAGAGATTTTACGATATTGCTGCCGATAAAACCGGCACCGCCAGTAACGATAATCATGGGCGCGACCTTTGTTCATCTTGCCGGTGAGGCACCGCGCCCCACACTGTTTATGACCGCTATAATAGCATTTCATTTTATCGCAAGCAGCCAGAGCTTAATTTATCCCGTGTTGCCCCCGTTTTTTTAAGATGATTCAGGCCGTGATGAAGCCAGCATTTTCAGACTGTTTACCCCGCATTTCTGCCCATATCCGCTAGCTTAAAAACCATAAAGCGATCTTTTTATGGGAGAGTCACGCCATGCCATCCTCTTTTTATCAACAACTTACGACACAAATCATGGCAGCACGCACCGAAGGCGTGTTCAAGGAGGAACGTATCATTACCTCTGCGCAGCAGGCTGAAATCGAGGTGATGGACAGCGCTCGATTGCTGAACTTCTGTGCCAACAATTATCTTGGTCTGGCAGACAGCCCTGAGCTGATTGCCGCCGCCAAAGCTGGATTGGACAGCCACGGTTTTGGTATGGCATCGGTGCGTTTCATCTGCGGAACGCAGGATATCCATAAGCAGCTAGAGCGTAAGCTGGCGGATTTTCTGGGAATGGATGACGCGATTCTCTATTCCTCCTGTTTTGATGCCAACGGCGGGCTGTTTGAAACGCTGATGGGGCCGGAGGATGCGATTATTTCCGATGCGCTCAACCATGCCTCGATCATTGACGGTATTCGGCTCTCGAAGGCGCGGCGTTACCGTTATGCCAATAACGATATGGGCCAGTTAGAAGCGCAGCTACAGTTGGCCAAAGCGGAAGGGGCAAGGCACGTCATGATCGCCACTGACGGCGTGTTTTCGATGGATGGCGTCATTGCCGATTTGCAGGGGATTTGCGATTTGGCGGATCGCTACGATGCGCTTGTTATGGTTGATGATTCCCATGCAGTGGGATTGTTGGGGGAACAGGGGCGCGGAACGCATGAACACTGCGGAGTGATGGATCGCATCGACATCATTACCGGAACGTTAGGCAAAGCGCTGGGTGGCGCATCGGGCGGTTATACGGCGGGCAAACGTGAGGTGATCGACTGGCTGCGCCAGCGCTCTCGACCCTATCTGTTTTCCAACGCGCTTGCGCCAGCGATTGTCACCGCATCGCTCAGGGTACTGGATTTGCTGGAACAGAGTGGCGAACGGCGTGAGCGCCTGTGGGCAAACGCACGCCTGTTCCGTGAAAAGATGGCTGCCGCAGGGTTTACGCTAGCGGGGGCCGATCACGCCATCATTCCCGTCATGCTGGGCGAGGCGCAGTTGGCGCAGGATTTTGCGCAGGCGCTACAGCGGGAAGGCGTGTACGTCGCAGGCTTTTTCTATCCCGTTGTTCCCCTCGGTCAGGCGCGTATTCGCACCCAAATGTCGGCTGCCCATACGCCACAGCAAATCCAATTCGCCGTCGAGGCTTTTGTTCGTGTGGGTAAACGTCTGGGTGTCATCGACTAAGGAAACCGTCATGAAAGCATTGGCAAAACTGCGGCCAGAAGAAGGTATCTGGATGGTAGACTCCCCCATGCCAGCACTCGGGCATAACGACATTATGATTAAAATCCGCAAAAGCGCGATCTGCGGAACAGATGTGCATATCTATAACTGGGACGAATGGTCGCAGAAGACTATTCCCGTTCCGATGGTCGTCGGGCATGAGTACGTTGGTGAAATTGTCGCCATTGGTCAGGAAGTTAACGGTTTTCATATTGGCGACAGGGTGTCTGGAGAAGGCCATATTACCTGCGGCTATTGCCGCAACTGTCGTGCCGGGCGGCGTCATTTATGCCGCAATGCCATTGGCGTCGGGGTCAATCGTCCCGGTTCGTTCGCGGAATATCTGGTGATTCCTGCCTACAACGCGTTTCGCATTCCCGACAATATTTCTGACGAGTTGGCGGCCATCTTCGATCCTTTCGGCAACGCGGTGCATACCGTACTTTCCTTTGATTTAGTGGGGGAAGATGTCTTGATTGCCGGCGCAGGGCCGATAGGCATGATGGCGGCGGCGGTGTGCCGTCACGTGGGCGCAAGGAATGTCGTCATTACCGATGTAAATGCGTACCGGCTGGAACTGGCCAGCAAAATGGGAGCAACGCGTGTCGTCAATGTATCGCAGGAAAATCTGGCTGACGTGATGATCGAATTAGGTATGACTGAGGGGTTTGATATTGGCCTGGAGATGTCGGGGGCGCCATCGGCCTTTCGCGCCATGCTGAAAGCGATGAATCACGGTGGGCGCATCGCCATGTTGGGTATTCCGCACGAACCGATGTCGATTGACTGGGGAGAGGTGATTTTTAAAGGGCTGTTTATCAAAGGCATTTACGGACGGGAAATGTTTGAAACCTGGTACAAAATGTCGGCGTTGATTCAGTCTGGGTTGGATTTGTCACCGATTATCACCCACCGCTTTCACATTGATGCGTTTCAGAAAGGCTTTGATGCCATGCGTTCGGGTCAGTCGGGTAAGGTTATTCTCAATTGGGATGAGACGTAACCTTACCGTGGCGAGTTAGCGCGATGCAAAAGAAAACGCGCGCCCGGCGTTACGGCTGCGCGTGCGTTTCGGTGTCGGCTGGAGCTACCCAGGTCTGCCAGCGGTGCTTGATAAACATCACTGGGGCGCTTTCCCGAATGCTGCTGCTCACCAGTCTGAAGAACACATCGTTCTTCACCGGTTCCAGTGGCTGCTTGGCTCGACATTGCGGTATACCATGGAACGGCTTACGCGGTTTTACCGGCGGTTGTGGCTGAGGATCATACTGTCGCGTCGGTTCATTTAGCAACTGGCTGGGCCGCACCAAGATAATATCGGCATCCAGCGTGGGTAACATCTGCTGTAAGACGCGGATGGTTGAAGGATGCGGGTGCCCGATAGCGATGGCGGAACCGCTGCGGCGGGCAATTTGCACCGCGCGGGTAAACTGCTTACGAATCTCGGCTTCGTTTTGCGAATCATCCAGAAAGACTTTGCGTTTGATGACTTTGACGCCCGTTCCCGCCGCAGCCTGACTTGATTGGCTGCTGCCGATGGTCATGCTATCGAGGAAATAGAGTGGGTAAGCGCTAAGCGCCTGCATGACTTTTTGCATACCGGGGAGGCTGGCGGTCATCGCGCTGCCCATATGGTTATTCAACCCCACGGCATAAGGCACGTTATTGACTGATTGGCGGATGATGCGCTGGATTTCGTCAATGCTCATGTCCGGGCGTAACGTGTCACGCTCCAGCGGCTGCTTGCTCATCGGCGCCATTGGAAGATGGATCAAGACCTCTCGCCCTTGCTGGTGGGCTTTGGTCGCCATTTCACGGGCATAGGGCGCATTGGGCAATACCGCGACGGAAATCGCCGTTGGCATTGCCAGAATCTGGTTCTCATTATGTGGACGATAGCCGAAATCATCGATGACGATGGAAAGTTTTCCGGCGAGCGCCACAGGAGACAGCGCGAGCAGGCCCAATGCCAATAACGGTGTTTTGGTGAAATATGACAAGACTATCTTCCCAGCCAAGGTTGTGGATTGACCGCCTGACCCTGACGACGGATTTCGAAGTACAGTCCGGGCTGACTCTGCCCGCCGCTGGTGCCAACCAGCGCAATAGGTTGACCGGCTTTGACCTGAGCGCCAACGGAGACCAGCGCGCTCTGGTTATAGCCGTACAGGCTCATATCGCCTTTACCATGCTGAACGACAACGACCAACCCATAGCCCTGTAGCCAGTCGGCCATCAGTACGGTACCGTCGGCGATAGCTTTCACTTCCGTTCCTTCCGGCGCGGCAATCACCAGACCTTTCCAGCGTAGTTCGCCCTGTAGCGGTTCGCCGAAACGGTGCTCGATGCGGCCGTTAACTGGCCAGATAGCCTGACCTGAAGGTCGCCCTAAACCGCCAGTTCTGGCCATAAGTGAGCGTTCACCTTCAGTGGGTTTGTAGCTGCTGCCGCTGCGTTTGGCCTGCTCTTCTTTCGCGCGAATTTTGGCGGCTTCACGCGCTTCCCGTTCGGCGCGGGCTTTCGCTTCTCGCTCGGCGCGAGCGATCTGGTTGCGCAACCGGGTTTCATTCTGGCGCAACTCCGTCAACTGTTGCCGATCTTTTTCGAGCGAACTTTCCAGCGTCGACAGCGTTTTTTTCCGAACGGACTGCGCCTGCTCCAGCGTCTGCTGTTGCTGTTGTTGGTCACTCAGCAAGGTTTTTTGCTGTGTCTGCTTTTGTTCCAACTGACGTTTTTGGTCAGCCAGTTCCACGCGGGTTTGCTGCAATTCGTGGATGGATTTCTGTCGTGCTTCATTCAGGTAGCCGAAGTAGGCGAGGATGCGCTCGTTGCGCTGGCTTTCTTCTCCGCTCAGCATTAATTGCAGCGCGCTGTGCTGGCCTTGCCGGAAGGCGGCGTCAAGCTGACGGGAGAGCAGCGTTTGCTGCTTATCCTGCTGAGATTGCAGCTTGGCGATAGAGGCGCTGAGGTTGGTTAATTCTTTATTTAGCGTGGACAGCGTATTGCGCGTTTCATGCAGTTGACGACTGAACTGGGAGATAGACTGCTCCTGCTTTTTCAACTGCTGGACTAACGCACTGCGCTGCTTTTGTTGCTCTTGAACGCTTTTTTCTTTCGCGGCGATATCTTGTTGCAGGGTCTTGAGCTGAGCCTGGTTATCTTCTGCCTGGCCGAGTGCGGGCAACAGCAAAGCGCCAACGCAGAGTGCGCTGACGCAGCGGGTGAGTAGCCTTTGTAATGCGGATAAATGGCGATCGGCGCTACATGCCACTCGACTCTGTACAAATAACGCGTTTTTACTCATAGCGGTGAATTATTCCACGATGAACAGCGGCTTACCAGTTGTCTCTTGTCTGATTTCTATTTCCAGACGTGACAAGCATGGCACAAAGACGGGCATCTATGCGTATCAATAATGGATAAATGGAAAGCTCTGCGCATAAAATGGGGGAATGGCATTATTTGGTACGCCAGTTTCTGTGGCTTGCTCTCTCTGACTGGCGCTTGTGTGGGCTGACGTCCTGGAATTTTTGGGTATCGCGCCGCAGATTCGATACGCTATGTTGGCTTACTGGCTGTAATTGCCGTATCACGCAGGTATACTCAGGAACCTTATATTTTTGTTGATTAACTGATCCGGGAGTCGTTACACCCCATGCAAGAGATTATGCCATTCATTAGCAAGCACCCTATTTTGAGCATTTCCTGGGTTGCACTGTTGGTTGCGGTTATTGTGCTTACTGTGAAGAGTAAACTGTCGAACGTGAAAGAAGTGGTTCGCGGTGAAGCGATCCGCCTGATTAATAAAGAAGATGCTGTCGTCGTTGATATCCGTAACCGTGACGACTATCGCCGTGGTCATATTGCCAGTGCATTTAACCTGTTGCCGAACGACATTAAGAACGGCAGTGTAGGTGAACTTGAAAAACATAAGTCGCAGCCGATTATCGTGGTATGCGCCAACGGCCTCTCTTCACGCGAAGCCGCCGAGAATTTGCACAAAGCCGGTTTTGAACGTGTGCAGGTACTGAAAGACGGTCTGGCTGGCTGGAGCGGTGAGAATCTGCCTTTAGTCCGCGGCAAATAAAACGGTTTGTGGTAAAACTATCCTCGTCGTGCCGTGTGTGATAAGTCATATACCCGTCATATTTCAAGCTGCTTGTGCGTTGGCTGCCCTTACTCACCCCAGTCACTTACCTGAGTAAGCTCCTGGGGACTCGCGCGGTTGCCGCCTTCATGCAACTCGAATTATTTAGGGTATAGTGTGATAAGTTATACGCAGCGAAAACGGCAACGATTTGGCAGGATAATCGACAGGCTGATTGCAGTACGACAATGACAGAACTGTGCTGACGTCCGCCTACTTATGACGACGGAAGACGTCAGGAAAATCTAACAAAAGGGTATTACTTAACATGTCTGAACAAAACAACACAGAAATGGCTTTCCAAATCCAGCGCATCTACACCAAAGATATCTCTTTTGAAGCGCCAAATGCGCCTCAGGTGTTCCAGCAGGAATGGCAGCCGGAAGTAAAACTGGATCTGGATACGGCTTCCAGCCAACTGGCTGATGATATCTATGAAGTTGTCCTGCGTGTGACCGTAACGGCTTCTCTGGGTGAAGAAACGGCGTTTCTGTGTGAAGTTCAGCAAGGTGGTATCTTTACCGTTGGCGGTATTGAAGGGACCCAACTGGCGCACTGCCTGGGCGCATACTGCCCGAACATTCTGTTCCCTTACGCACGTGAGTGCATCACCAGCCTGGTTTCTCGCGGTACCTTCCCACAATTGAACCTGGCTCCGGTTAATTTTGATGCGCTGTTCATGAATTACCTGCAACAGCAGGCCGAAGGTGAAGGCGCTGCGCAGCATCAGGATGCCTGATGAACGCGTCTGACGCTTCCATGACCGTCATTGGTGCGGGTTCGTACGGCACCGCACTGGCCATTACGCTGGCGCGTAATGGCCATCAAGTCGTGCTGTGGGGTCACAACCCTGCGCACATTCAGGCGTTACAGGACGCTCGCTGTAATCAGGCCTTCCTGCCGGATGTCCCTTTCCCCGATTCGCTACAGTTGGAAACCAATCTGGAGCAGGCACTTGCTGCCAGCAGAAACGTGCTGGTTGTGGTGCCGAGCCATGTGTTTGGTGATGTTCTGCGTCAGTTGAAACCGCATTTACGGGTCGATGCGCGTATCGTGTGGGCGACAAAAGGGCTGGAAGCCGAAACGGGACGTTTATTGCAGGATGTTGCCCGCGAAGCGTTAGGCGAAACCATTCCGCTCGCGGTGGTATCCGGTCCGACATTTGCTAAAGAATTAGCGGCTGGTATGCCAACGGCGATTGCTCTGGCATCAACGGACAGTGAATTTGCCGATGACTTACAGCGACTGCTGCACTGTGGGAAAAGTTTCCGCGTGTACAGCAATCCCGATTTTATCGGCGTACAGTTGGGCGGGGCGGTGAAAAACGTCATCGCTATCGGTGCTGGGATGTCTGACGGCATTGGGTTTGGTGCTAATGCGCGTACCGCATTGATCACTCGCGGGCTGGCAGAAATGACCCGGCTTGGCACGGCGCTGGGTGCTGATCCCACCACCTTCATGGGGATGGCGGGGCTAGGCGATCTGGTACTGACCTGTACTGATAATCAGTCCCGTAACCGACGCTTCGGCATGATGCTGGGGCAGGGAATGGATGTGCAGAGTGCGCAGGATAGCATTGGTCAGGTTGTTGAAGGTTACCGCAATACTAAAGAAGTGCTGGCTTTAGCGCAGCGCTATAGCGTTGAGATGCCGATTACCGAGCAACTCTGGCAGGTATTGTATTGTGGGAAAGACGCGCGAGAGGCGGCGCTGAGCCTATTGGGGCGCACGCGTAAAGACGAAACCGCTAGGTTATAAAACACGTCGTTCTATGCTGAGCTTCCTAATCTGGGAGGCTCATAGTATCTTCATTTTCTTGTAGACGAGCGGTGGTGCGAATAAACCTGCCGTTTAAGAACAGATATACGTTGTGGTGTGTAGTATCTCGGAGAGTAAGGCAATGTCGACAGAAGAACTGGAACTGGTCTGGACCAATATCAAGGCAGAAGCGCGCAGTCTCGCAGACTGTGAACCGATGCTGGCCAGCTTTTTTCATGCCACGTTGCTAAAGCACGAGAATCTGGGTAGCGCATTGAGCTATATGCTGGCGAACAAGCTGGCAAATGCGATCATGCCTGCGATCGCCATTCGTGAAGTGGTAGAGGAAGCCTACGACGCCGAGCCGCAGATGATCGTGTCTGCCGCGCGCGATATCCAGGCTGTCTGCCTGCGCGATCCGGCGGTGGATAAATACTCGACGCCGCTACTCTACCTGAAAGGGTTTCATGCATTACAGGCTTACCGCATTGGCCACTGGCTTTGGTCGCAGGATCGTAAAGCGCTGGCGGTCTATTTCCAGAACCAGATCTCGGTTTCTTTTGGTGTCGATATTCACCCAGCGGCGAGAATTGGCTGCGGGATCATGCTCGATCATGCAACAGGTATTGTGATCGGCGAAACCGCCGTGGTTGAAAATGATGTCTCTATTCTGCAATCCGTGACGCTGGGCGGTACGGGTAAAACCAGTGGCGATCGTCACCCTAAAATTCGTGAAGGCGTGATGATTGGCGCAGGGGCGAAAATTTTGGGGAATATTGAAGTTGGCTGTGGCGCTAAAATTGGCGCCGGTTCTGTCGTGCTGCAATCCGTTCCTCCACACACGACGGCGGCAGGGGTTCCGGCTCGTATCGTCGGTCGCCCGGAAAGTGATAAACCTGCGATGGATATGGATCAGTATTTCAACGGTATCAACCGTGGCTTTGAATACGGTGATGGTATCTAGCCCCACAGCATAGGCGATTCACCGTTTTGCTATTCCTGCTAAGAAATGTCTGAAATCGGTACTGAATTCACTATCTATTTAAGCAAAGTTACTGCTTGTCCCTTCATAATAGACTGTTTTAGTTTACCGTTTATATAGGCAGATAGCATAAGTTGAACTATATATTTTGGTAACGACCAAGGATAGTTTTGCCAGGATTACCTTTGTTTGAATGGAATCGTGACGCTGTTACAGAGAACACTATATGTATTTGAAGCGAACTTTAATCACGCTGAGTTTGATTACACTACCCGTTGTCCCTTTTTTGAGCTACGCAGCAGAAAGCATAAATAATGTAGGGATAAATAATACGAATAGCACGGCTAACCGCACCCCTACAGCGGTTGATTCTAATGATGTGGCATCGGATAAGCAGAGTGAAAGCTGGTGGCAGAGAAGTAAAAATAACCTGTCTACGACCTGGAGTTCGCCTCAGAGCCACGATATTTATATCCCGGCGATTACCTGGCATAACCGCTGGACGTACGATAAAGAAAAGACGGATAAATATAATGAAAGGCCGTGGGGCGCGGGCTACGGTGTTTCCCGTTTGGATAAGGATGGGGATTGGCACGGGCTTTATATTATGGCTTTTAAGGATTCTTTTAATAAATGGGAGCCTATCGGTGGCTATGGTTATGAAAAGCGCTGGAGACCAACCAGCGATCAGGATTTTCAACTGGGTCTGGGTTTTACGGCAGGTGTAACAATGCGTGATAACTGGAACTATATTCCGATCCCTGTATTGCTGCCTCTGGCATCAATAAGTTATAGCAAACTCTCTTTCCAGGCGACTTACATCCCCGGCACATATAATAACGGCAATGTTTTCTTTGCCTGGTTCAGATGGCAGATTTAGTGGGTTTTTCTTTTCGCCAATAATGTTTTGACCTAGAGAAATGCACATTAATATAAGCTGTTAACGATCCCATATTACAGGGATCGTTACTGCTGCGTTTGTATAATACCTATGACATAGGCCAATAGAAAACCGTATTGTTCCACAATACTTTGTTAGTTATCTATATTTTACAATACTGTTTTTATTTTAATTATATGGCTTGGTTTATGGGAAGAAAAAGTGTATTAATATAAAATGAGCGATGATGAAATAAAATATTATCGTGCGAAATAAATTTTGTGATATTTCTAGGGTTAGATTTAGAAAATGGGATGAAATTGATGTTATTTTCTGGAGGTTTGGTAAAGGAAATTCTGAAAGTAGGAGTGGCGGATATTATTTAAATGCATATAAAGATGCCTATGTTCAGTACAATAAAGAAAGAATAATAAAGTATGCTAATCAGGCTGGAATTCTTCCTGAGTTGCGTGGCGGTGTGGCTTGGATTGAGTCAGGTGGAATGCCAGAAGAATATACATTTCAGGTTGTTGAGGCCAAACGGGTTTTGAGATTAAAGGCATCCCCTGAAAATAAAACCTCTTTTGGTTCCGTTGCTATGCAAATTCAGGTTGCTGCCAGGACCTTTGGATTAAACCCTGATACTTTGACAACGCGAGATCAGCTTGAATTAGCTGCTTGCTTGATGGAGGATGATTTTAACCTCTGGATTGTTGCCCAGCACCTCAGAGATATAATCCTCTATGACTATCCGGATGTTGCAGCGCTTTACTTGAATGGCGAACAGTACATGATGGCGGGTGTTCGTCACAACCGAGGTATGCAGAGAAATTGAGTGAGTTTATTCGTTTTATTGATGCTAAACCGGAACGTGGTTCTGTTGAATTCGGCTACATTTCTTATGGAATTCGGTTACTGTAAATGAGAAGACATATAAGAAAACTTCTGGGGCTTGATATCTGAATGAAAATCAGTAAGGAAATTATCCTAGATGCTATCTCAATGGTGGGGTATTTTGCATTCGCCTATTTTTCGCTTGAGTTATTTTCTATCAACAAATATAACTGGATGATGGCGTCGGGAGATTCAGTCTGTAATATTCCTCATCAGTCTTTCAGTAACCGTATCTTACAGACGGGCTTGGCGGCTCTATTTTTAATCACACCTCTGTTTATTGCGCTGGCGCGTAATTTTTATATGAGAAATCTGTATAAAACAGCCTATTACATGGTCGGTATACTGTGTATCACTTTATACGGTAGTTGGCTTTTTTTGGGCGGTTTGCGCTATGTGAATGACAGATTTCGTCAAAACGATCTGATGTCATTGTAATTAATGACTATTAAAAAATTTTAATACCTTTATGAATATTAGGGGAATAGCAATTTACTCTCAAAGGATAATGATATGAGCGTTTGATGATTTCAATTGTCCACTATTCACCCTGATGTAAACCACATTGACTGAAATTTATTCAGTCATATCCGTTATAATGGCGAGACTTTTTCCTGAGCGGATGTTGTTGTGCCATTACTTACTATTACCACCATCTTGTGGGCATTTTCATTCAGCCTGATTGGCGAATATCTGGCAGGTCAGGTTGATAGCTGGTTTTCTGCGATGTTCCGTCTGACAGCGGCGGCTGTGGTGTTTTTGCCGTTTTTACGCTTTCGAGGCTATGCGCCACGCGTCATCTTCTTGTATCTGTTAGTTGGTGCTTGCCAACTGGGTATCATGTACCTGTTCGTGTTCCAGGCTTACCTGTACCTGACCGTACCTGAGTTTTTACTCTTTACGGTGATGACGCCGCTGTACGTCACGCTGATTTATGATTTGCTTGCCCGGCAGCGTCTGCGCTGGGGCTATGTCATGAGCGCTCTGCTGGCGGTATTCGGCGCAGCCGTGATCCACTATCACGGTGTGAGTGAGCATTTCTGGTGGGGATTCCTGCTGGTGCAGGCGGCTAACGTGTGTTTTGCCGCAGGTCAGGTTGGCTACAAGCGCCTGATGGAGCTCTATCCCGTACCGCAGCACTGTGCGTTTTCCTGGTTTTATCTGGGTGCGGCGATCGTGACGATAACCGCGTGGCTGCTCTTCGGTAATCTGGATAAATTACCAACCACAACCTTGCAGTGGGGCGTACTGCTCTGGTTGGGGGTTGGTGCTTCCGGCCTGGGCTACTTTATGTGGAATTACGGCGCAACTCAGGTGGATGCTGGAACGCTCAGCATAATGAATAACTTCCATGTGCCAACTGGGCTCTTGGTCAATTTTGCTATCTGGCATAAAACGCCAGACTGGCTGAGCTTTATCGTGGGGACGATAATTATCACGTCCTCACTGTGGGTACATCAGCGTTGGGTCGTGAAGCGTCCTTCACAAAGGGTAAGTGCTCACAAGCGTGCTGACGCGCCGAACGAATAAACGCATCAATCACCGGTTGGCGCTGCTCTCCGTCACGGACGGCGGCGTACAACCGGCTCCAAAGCCCATCACCCAGCGATTTGGTTACAATCAGTCCCTGACGCTCGAAGCTTTCCACTACCCAGTGCGGTAGCGCGGCGATGCCCATACGGGCGGCGACCATCTGAATCAACAGCAGCGTATTGTCCACGCTTTTCAGCGTAGGGCTGACGCCTGCTGGCTGCAAAAAGTGACGCCAGACATCCAGCCGTTGCCGCTGTACCGGATAGATCATCAGGGTCTGGGCGGTGAAATCCTCCGGTTCGATTTTCTCTTTTCCCGCCAGCGGATGGTCAGGAGCCAGTACCAACCTGACTTCAAAATCAAACAGAGGCGAATAGTGCAGGCCACTGCGCGGCATGATGTCGGAAGTCATGACCAGATCCAGCTCGCCTTGCTGAAGCGCTGGCTGGGGATCGAACGTCACGCCCGATTTAAAGTCCATCACTACCTGCGGCCAGTGCTGATGGAACTCGTCTAGCGCAGGCGTCAGCCACTGAATACAGCTATGACATTCAATGGCCAGACGCAGCGTGGTTTGGTGTGGCTCATGGCAGGCCTGCAACGCCTGCTGGATTTGCGGTAACACCTGCTCTGCCAACTGTAACAAAATCTCTCCCTGAGGCGTAAAGCGCAGTGGCTGGCTTTTACGCACGAATAGCCTGAACCCAAGGCGCTGCTCCAGATCGCTGAACTGGTGGGATAACGCCGATTGAGTTTGGTGAAGTGCAGCGGCAGCGGCGGCTAACGAACCGGTATTGCGCAATGCTTGCAGCGTTCGCAGGTGTTTAAATTCGATCATGAGAGTCCTTCACAGTGACAGTGAATAAATTGCGCTTGTGGTTACTACACTACCTGCGGATTATGGATGTGTAAACATCTGGACGGCTAAATGAGGAATTAACGATGGCGATTGTGAATCACACACTGGGTTTTCCGCGCGTTGGATTACGCCGTGAACTGAAAAAAGCGCAGGAAAGCTACTGGGCAGGTAACGCGACACAGGAAGAGTTGCTGACTGTTGGACGTGAGCTGCGTGCGCGTCATTGGCAACAACAGAAGGATGCTGGCGTTGATCTGCTGCCAGTGGGTGATTTCGCCTGGTACGACCATGTACTGACCACCAGTCTGCTGCTGGGTAACGTACCTGCACGTCATCAGAATGCAGACGGCTCAGTCGATCTGGATACGCTGTTCCGTATTGGCCGTGGACGTGCACCAACCGGTCAGCCTGCCGCTGCGGCTGAAATGACCAAGTGGTTTAACACTAACTATCACTACATGGTACCGGAGTTCACCAAAGGCCAGCAGTTCAAGCTGACCTGGACGCAACTGCTGGATGAAGTTGATGAAGCACTGGCGCTGGGACATAACGTGAAGCCTGTTCTGTTAGGCCCGGTTACCTATCTGTGGCTGGGTAAAGTGAAAGGTGAGCAGTTTGACCGTCTGTCGCTGCTGCAAGATATTCTGCCGGTTTATCAGCAGGTGCTGGCTGAACTGGCGAAACGCGGTATTGAGTGGGTGCAGATCGATGAACCTGCGCTGGCGCTGGAACTGCCGCAAGCGTGGCTGACCGCGTTTAAGCCGGCTTACGATGCGTTGCAGGGTCAGGTGAAACTGCTGCTGACGACCTATTTTGATAGCGTTAGCCAGAATCTGGAAACGATCAAAGCGCTGCCAGTTCAGGGGCTGCATATCGATCTGGTTCATGGTAAAGATGATGCCGGGACGCTGGGCGCCCAACTGCCCGCTAACTGGGTACTGTCTCTGGGGGTGATTAACGGTCGTAATGTATGGCGCGCCGATCTGAGCAGCTGGTTCGAGCGTCTGCAACCCTTGGTGGGGACGCGCGATCTGTGGTTGGGCAGTTCATGTTCGTTGCTGCATAGCCCGATTGATCTGAGCGTGGAAGCGCGTCTGGATGAGGAAGTGAAGAGCTGGTTTGCCTTTGCGATTCAGAAATGTGCGGAGCTGTCACTGCTGTCTCTGGCACTGAACAGCGGCAACGGTCAGGCATTGGAAGCCTACAGTGCGCCAATTCGTGCTCGTCGTACCTCAACGCGAGTGAATAACGCCGCCGTTGCGCAGCGTCTGGCGGCGATTACCGCACAGGACAGCCAACGTCAGAATGTGTATTCGGTTCGTGCGGACGCTCAGCGTGCGCGCTTTAATCTGCCAGCATGGCCGACGACCACGATCGGCTCTTTCCCGCAGACCACGGAAATTCGCAGCCTGCGTCTGGATTTCAAACAGGGTCGTCTGGATGGCAATAACTACCGCACCGGCATTGCCGAGCACATTAAGCAAGCCGTGGTTGAGCAGGAGCACTTGGGTCTGGATGTGCTGGTGCACGGTGAAGCCGAACGTAACGATATGGTGGAATACTTCGGTGAGCATCTGGACGGGTTTATCTTTACTCAGAACGGCTGGGTGCAAAGCTACGGTTCTCGCTGTGTAAAGCCGCCTGTCATCATTGGTGATGTGAGCCGTCCAGAAGCGATCACCGTTGAGTGGGCGAAGTACGCACAGTCTCTGACCGATAAGCCGATGAAAGGCATGCTGACCGGTCCGGTGACTATCCTGTGCTGGTCGTTCCCGCGTGAAGACGTCACGCGTGAAACCATCGCTAAGCAGATTGCACTGGCGCTGCGTGATGAAGTGGCCGATTTGGAAGCCGCAGGTATTGGCATCATCCAGATTGACGAACCGGCGCTGCGTGAAGGTCTGCCGCTTCACCGCTCTGACTGGGACGCGTATCTGACCTGGGCAGTGGATGCTTTCCGTCTGAATGCCGCGGTGGCGAAAGATGATACGCAGATCCATACCCACATGTGTTAT
This sequence comes from Pectobacterium artocarpous, assembly GCF_046159765.1. Classification (NCBI taxonomy): domain Bacteria; kingdom Pseudomonadati; phylum Pseudomonadota; class Gammaproteobacteria; order Enterobacterales; family Pectobacteriaceae; genus Pectobacterium; species Pectobacterium artocarpous. The sequence continues at coordinate 33,199 of NZ_JBJXVK010000022.1, read as the reverse complement.
TGCGAGTTCAACGACATCATGGATTCTATCGCCGCGCTGGATGCCGATGTGATTACGATTGAAACCTCTCGCTCCGATATGGAATTGCTGGAGTCGTTTGAAGAGTTCGAATACCCGAATGAAATCGGTCCAGGTGTTTATGATATTCACTCCCCGAACGTACCGAGTGTGGCATGGATGGAAGCGCTACTGAAGAAAGCGGCGCAGCGTATTCCTGCTGAACGCCTGTGGGTGAACCCGGATTGCGGTCTGAAAACTCGCGGCTGGCCGGAAACGCGTCAGGCTTTGGCGAATATGGTTCAGGCGGCACAGCGTCTGCGTGAAACCCAGTAAGGTTTCATTGCTGAAAAAATCAGGGAGGCAATGCCTCCCTGATTTTTTCATGCGCGATGCAGAGCAAGTACGGTTTTTTCTCTTCTTATGTAGCTTGTTATTCTTTACTAAGAAATATTTTCATCTCTTTGTTTTTAATATCAAATATGTCTGATCATCCTTTTATGTAATTGAGGTGTTATTTATATTAATTATAGATTGATTAACCTGTGGTTTTTCCGATCGAAACTTAATTTTTGATAGTTAATATCTATTTATTATGTGTTTTTGAATGATTTAAACGATCAATTTGTAAAGTTCAGAAACATATTGCCGATAAAAATGAATAACACAGGAGCGGCTATGGCTGCATGAGTTTGGAGAGGGAAGACCATGATTATCACCCCAGTTTCGTTTTTGCCCCCTTATCCATTGTATTTGTAGCATTATTAGATTTATTTCCACTTTTGCATCTCAACACCCGAGGGAAACTATTTGATTTTTGATAGCGTCTCTCATGCTGAGAGCGTGCGTAAAAATGCTTGTCTTAAGGTGTCTCTGGCGCATCAGAAGGTTTTTCCCCTTTGAATCGTCAATCATTCTCCGCCCTGTGGTTCCATCAAGCTGCGACATATGCGCAATTGAGATTGCTATGCATTACCTAAAAGGAGTGAGACATGAATTTAGCGAATTGGCGTATTGGCTATCGACTGGGAGCAGGATTTGCCATCCTGATCTTGATGTTGTTTGCGGTCAGTATTTTTTCCTTGTCTAAGCTATCCAGTTTTCAGGGGAGTGCCAGGGATATTGTGAAGGAGATTTACCCACAAACGGTGGAAGCCAATAATCTCATTGATAACGTTAATGCCCTTCTGGTGGCGTATCAACGGCTGATGCTGGTTTCAGGCGAGGATCAAATCCAGGCAAATGTTACTCGTGCGAATGAGTTCCGCCAGGAGATCGGCCGCCTGTTGGATAAGCTGGAAAGCCAGACTGTTGAAGAACGTTCGGTCGCTCAGTTACGTGTTATCCGCGGAATCCGCACCGAATTTTTGACATCTGGCGACAAGATTATCAGCGAAGTGGTGGCGGGTAATCGGGATGCGGCGATTGAGGAGTTCAACAACAACCTGAACGTCGTCCAGCGTCAGTACCGTGATGCGGTGAAGCAACTGGTGAATTATCAGGATGATGTGATGGACACCTCTGTCGAAGCGATGGCTGAGGTATACAACGAGACCCGTATTATTCTGCTGCTTATTTTGGCGCTGGGTGCCGTATTTGGGGCATTGATTGCCTGGTCAATTACGCGCAGCGTAACCCGACCAATACAGCAGGCTTTGCAAGTGGCAGACAGCGTGGCACAGGGCGACCTGACCTCGCGCATCACTGTTACCCGCAAAGATGAAACCGGATTGCTGCTGCAATCGTTGGATCACATGAACGCCAGCCTGAGCACGATTGTCGGGCAGGTGCGTGACGGAGCAGAAACCATCTCGACGGCAGCCTCGCAAATCGCGGCAGGTAATCAGGATCTGTCAGCCCGTACTGAAGAACAGGCCAGCTCGCTGGAAGAAACCGCAGCATCGATGGAACAGTTGGCGTCTACCATTAAAAACACGGCGGAGAACACCCAGCAAGCGACGGAGATTGCCAATAACGCTTCTGGTGCGGCGAAGCAAAGCGGCGACGTGATGGTTTCTGTGACGCAGAAAATGCGCGGTATTCGCGACTCGTCCCAGCGTATGGCAGAGATCATTGGTGTGATTGACGGCATTGCCTTTCAGACCAATATTCTGGCGCTGAACGCGGCGGTTGAAGCCGCGCGTGCGGGCGAGCAAGGTCGCGGCTTTGCGGTGGTGGCAGGGGAAGTGCGTTCTCTGGCACAGCGCAGTGCGACCGCTGCGCGGGAGATCAAGGATTTGATCGACGACTCCGTGAGCAAAATTCAGGAAGGCATGTCGTTGGTCGATACCGCCGAAGAAACCATGGACGGGTTAACGGGCTATGTGCGGGATGTGAATGATATTATCAGCGAAATCTCGCAGGCCAGCCGTGAACAGAGCGATGGAATTAACCAGATGAATCTGGCCGTTGGACAGATCGATACCACGACCCAGCAGAACGCGGCTCTGGTTGAAGAATCTGCCTCTGCGGCGATGTCTCTGCAAGCACAAGCCTCCGTTCTGGCAGAAGCAGTGAGCGCGTTTAAGCTTCTGTCTTATGGCAGTGGCAAAACCGCCTCGAATACCTCCGCGCCAGTGCGTACCCCAACGCTGTCTTTAGCACCTGCTGCGGCGAAAGATCAGGGTAAAAACAGCGACTGGACGTCGTTCTAACGCGGCCTCTGTAACAAGATAACGGAGAATGCCGATCGCTTTAGTATGGATGTAGGGAGAAACACGGAGATGAGGTACCCGTAGGGATGCCTTACTTCAGGGTAGACCCCGGTCTCTCAATGGCTAACGTCGGCATTAATCGATCGCCGATGGTTTTTTAGGAATCGTGTGGCGGTGCTACGCCACACCGTTTTTCTGGAACCACGCCAGCATACGCAGCCAGCCGTCTTGTGCGGATTCTTCATGGTAGCTGGGGCGGTAATCGGCGTGGAAAGCATGACCGGCATCGGGGTAGACGATGATATCGGCCGCTGCATTGGCTGCACGTAGCGCCTGCCGCATCGTATCAACCTGTGCTAACGGAATCCCTTCGTCCTTCGCGCCATATAACCCCAGCACAGGGGCTTCCAATTCCGTTGCAATATCGACCGGATGTTTGGGGCTATTCAACGTTTTCTCACCCGTAAACTTACCGTACCAGGCCACAGCTGCCTTGAGCTGCGGGTTGTGCGCAGCATAGAGCCAGGTGATGCGTCCACCCCAACAGAAACCCGTGATCGCCAGCTTGCTGGCATCGCCGCCCTGCTTAATCGCCCAGTTGGCGGTGTGATCGAGATCGGATAGCACCTGTGTATCGGGCACCTTACAAACCAACTCGGTCAGGATTTTCTGAATATCGTTATAGTGGCTGGGGTCGCCCTGACGGAAATACAGCTCTGGCGCAATGGCCATATAACCCTGTTTGGCTAGCCTGCGGCAAACATCCTAAATGTGTTGATGAACGCCGAAAATCTCCTGCACCACCAGCACGATAGGGAGTGGCTTGTCATGGTTCGCCGGCCTGGCGATATAGGCGGGGAGTTGCTCACCCTGAGAAGAAATGGTGGTTTCACTGGCAATGATGCCGACAGAATCCGTGGTAATGATCGAGGAGCTCTGCGGTTCCACTGCCGGGGATAGCCCCTGAGGAAGATGTTTGAAAGTTGTCTGTTCATCAGTCTTCATTACGCGCTCTCCTGTTATCGGCCAGTTCTCATGTGAAAGAGGGATTTCAGAACATCGATGATAAATACTATCAATGATTAAAGAATCTACACTAGAGGACAATTAATCGGCAAAAATGAATTCCTTACCTGATAAATAGTGATGTAAATCACATATTTTATGTATGTTTATGTTTGTTTCTTTTTTATTGGTGACTCTAGTCACTTAAAAAAACGTAATGATGCGCTAGAGTCTTTTCTTGGACGTACGCTTACAGACTGCGACAAGCAGCGTTTATGGGGCGTCCGGCATGATTTCTCTGAATACCCAATTGATTGCCCGGGAGGCAGTTATGTCTACATCTGATGTGTTCCATCTTGGTCTGGTCAAGAACGATTTACAGGGCGCGACGCTGGCTATCGTACCCGGTGATCCTGAGCGTGTAGAAAAAATTGCTCGCCTGATGGACAACCCGGTTCACCTGGCATCGCACCGTGAGTTTACGTCCTGGCGTGCGGAACTGGACGGAAAATCGGTCATTGTCTGTTCTACAGGTATTGGCGGCCCGTCAACGTCTATTGCGGTAGAAGAATTGGCGCAGCTTGGCATCCGTACTTTTCTGCGCGTAGGTACAACCGGGGCGATTCAGCCTGGGATTAACGTCGGTGATGTTTTAGTCACTACCGCTGCCGTCCGTCTTGACGGTGCGAGCCTGCACTTCGCGCCGATGGAATTCCCGGCCGTCGCAGATTTCGGCTGTACCACCATGCTGGTGGAAGCGGCAAAAGCCTCGGGAGCGGTGCTGCACGTGGGCATCACGGCGTCTTCCGATACGTTCTATCCCGGTCAGGAACGCTATGACACGTTCTCTGGGCGCGTTGTTCGTCGCTTCTGCGGTTCGATGGAGGAATGGCAAAGTATGGGCGTGCTGAACTATGAAATGGAATCCGCCACGCTGCTAACCATGTGCGCCAGTCAGGGCTTAAAAGCGGGGATGATCGCGGGCGTGATCGTGAACCGTACCCAGCAGGAAATCCCTGATGCGGCGACCATGAAGCTGGCCGAAACCACCGTGATTAAGGTGTTGCTGGATGCGACTCGCCGGTTGTTAGCCGCTGAATAAGCGTAATATTGATTAATGGTATTTTGGGCTGGTCATCAGCGATGCCAGCCCGTATCCTGATATACCCGTTATTCTTCAAGCTGCATGTGCGTTGGCTGCGTTCACTCACCCGAATCACTTACTTGTGTAAGCTCATCGGGATGAAATGAGAGACATCCTGTCTCTCACCGGAGGCCAGCCTTTGGCTGGTCAAATTCGTTCCCGACGAATTTGTCCTTCTCTTGCCGCGTTACGAGGCGTATAAATGAGCCTCGCCCTACGGGCCAACGCTTTGCGTTGTTCAAAACGCTAACGTTTTGTCCTGCAACTCGAATTATTTAGGGTATACGCTAAATAGTTCAATTTGCCTTGCTCGCCTTTCAACCTCGCAAGGAGATGTATGACCGAACCAACGTTGCTTCATCCCTCTTTATTACCACTGGACGGCGGAATCAACTTCCGTGATTTGGGCGGTAATCGGGCTGCTGACGGGCGGCTTATCCGACACGGTAAACTTTTTCGCTCCGGTTCTTTGGATCTGCTGAGTCAGGCTGACTGTGAACATCTTGCGGGTGTGCCTATTTCTCATGTGGTGGATTATCGGGATGCTGAGGAAATTGCACAGAAGCCCGATATATTGTGGGCTGGTGCTACCTATCACGCATATCCGGCCAACCCATTGCGCCATGAAGTGACGGCCAATCTGGATTCGCTGGGGTCTGATGTGCTGGCGGCGTTTGATTCCCGGGCGTTTATGCTGGAGCTATATCGTCGTTTGCCTTTCAATAATGCGGCCTATAAACAGCTGGTGTCGCTGCTATTACAGCCGGGTGAAGGCGGGTTGGTACAGCACTGCGCGGTGGGTAAAGATCGCACGGGTATCGGCTCGGCGCTGGTGATGTTTGCGTTGGGGGCGGATGAACAGACGGTGATGGAAGATTACCTGCTCACGGACACGACGTTGACACCATTCCGTCAGCAATTACTGGCGCATTTATCAGAAACGCTGAATGAGAAAGCGCTCGGACAGTTCTCTTATGTGCTGTCAGTGCAGGAAGAGTTCATCGTGACGGCGTTGCAGGCTATCTACGAACGACATGGCTCGATTGATGGCTGGCTTGAGGTGGAATACGGTCTGGATAATCGTGCACGGAACTATTTGCAGGATAAATATCTGGCGTAAGGTTTTCTTCATCTTATTGGCGAATCTCTTCGCAGAACAGAAACGGTGATAATGGAATAGAAGAGTAAAGCGTTTGCGGCGTGGACAAAAACGTCAGGAACGTTTTTGAACGTCGCTTGCGACAGCCCTGAAAGGCTGAATCTCAGGGATGAGATTCATATCTGCACAAGCCGAGCGTACAAGGACGTATTCACAGCGTCTTTACGATCTATCCATTATCACCGTGAGACTGATTTTTTCAGCCAAAAAGGCCGGTTAGATGACCGGCCTATGCTTTTGCTGTCTGGTGTAATTAGCCCGTATTACGCATACCCGCGGCGACACCGGCGATGGTGACCATTAGCGCCAGTTCCAGATCGGCATCCGGCTGTTCCTGCTGACGTGAACGATGCAGCAACTCGGCCTGCAACACGTTCAGGGGATCGGTATAGACGTTACGCAGGGCGATCGACTCGGCGATCCACGGTAGATCCGCCATCAGGTGATCGTCGTTGGAGATCGCCAGCACGATGTTGATGTCGGCAGCCAACTGATCGCGCAGCTGTTTCCCTAACGGCCACAGTTTCTCTTCGACCAGACGCTGATCGTAATACTCTGCCAGCCACAGATCGGCTTTGGCGAACACCATCTCCAGCATACCGATACGCGTCGAGAAGAATGGCCAGTCACGGCACATCTCTTCCAATTTTCCCTGTTTGCCGTCATCTACCACTTTCTGCAAACCGGCACCCGCACCGAGCCACGCTGGCAGCATCAAACGGTTCTGTGTCCAGGCGAAAATCCACGGAATAGCACGCAGGCTTTCCACGCCGCCGTTTGGACGACGTTTGGCCGGGCGTGATCCCAGCGGTAGCTTACCCAGTTCCAGTTCCGGCGTAGCGGCGCGGAAGTAAGGGACGAAATCCGGATTCTCACGCACGTATCCACGGTACATATCGCAGGACACGCGGGACAGCTCATTCATCACCTCATGCCATTCCTGTTTTGGCTCCGGCGGCGGTAGCAGGTTTGCTTCCAGAATTGCACCGGTATACAGCGCCAGACTGCTGATAGTGACTTCCGGTAGCCCATATTTAAAGCGGATCATCTCGCCCTGTTCCGTCACGCGCAGGCCACCTTTCAGGCTGCCCGGCGGCTGTGACAGCAGCGCGGCATGAGCTGGTGCGCCACCGCGACCGATGGAACCGCCACGTCCGTGGAACAGCGTCAGTGCGATACCGGCTTTCTCACAGGTTTTGATCAGTGCATCCTGTGCACGGTACTGCGCCCAGGATGCTGCCATTACACCCGCGTCTTTCGCGGAGTCGGAATAGCCGATCATGACCATCTGCTTACCCTGAATAAAGCCGCGATACCAGTCGATGCTCAGCAACTGTGTCATAACGTCATCGGCATTGTTCAGGTCGTCCAGCGTTTCAAACAGTGGCGCGACAGGCAAGGCAAACGGACAACCTGCTTCTTTGAGCAGCAGATGAACGGCCAGCACATCGGAAGGTGTGCGTGCCATCGAAATGACATAGGTCGCGACGGAACCGGTAGGGGCTTTAGCAATGACCCGACAGGTATCCAGCACTTCTTTGGTCTCTGCACTCGGTTCCCAATAGCGTGGCAGAAGCGGGCGTTTGGAACTAAGTTCGCGGACCAGGAAGGCTTGTTTATCGGACTCAGACCAGCTTTCGTAGTCACCCAGCCCCAGATAGCGGGTAATTTCAGCTAGCGCTTCAGTGTGACGGGTACTTTCCTGACGAACATCGATGCGTACCAAAGGCACACCGAAACAGCGCACTCGGCGCAGCGTATCCAGTAGGCTACCGTCGGCGATGATGCCCATGCCGCAGGCCTTCAGAGACTGGTAACAGGCGTGGAGCGGTTCCCAGAGTTGTTCGTTGGTAATCAGCAGATCTTTAGGAGGCAATCGCTCTTCACCTTTCAGGCGCGCTTCCAGATAGCTCAGCGTGCTGCCCAACTGTGAGCGCAATGACTTCATGATGGCACGGTACGGCTCTTGTACCTCGCTGCCACCCGCTAGCTCCAGCAGTTCCGGCGTACATTCTGACATCGACAGTTCTGATACCAGCACCTGAATATCGCGCAGGAAAAGATCGGCGGCTTTCCAGCGGCTGAGTAGCAGCACATGGCGAGTGACTTCTGCCGTCACGTTCGGATTACCGTCACGGTCGCCACCCATCCAGGAGGTAAAGCGTACCGGTACGGCATCAACGGGCAGACGGTAGCCGAAAGCCTGTTCCAGTTGTTCATCCAGCTCACGTAAAAATGCGGGAACGCCTTCCCACAGGCTGTTTTCCACCACGGCAAAGCCCCATTTGGCTTCATCTACCGGAGTAGGGCGAATTTTCCGGATCTCATCGGTATGCCAGGACTGCGCGATCAACTGGCGCAGACGGCGCATGATCTGATTACGTTCATAGTCAGCCAGGTCGTTATGGTCGAGCTGCTTGAGACAGGTATTCACTTCCACCAGCTTGTGGATCAGCGTTCGGCGGGTAATTTCGGTCGGGTGGGCGGTCAGCACCAGTTCGATCGACAGTGATTCCACGGCATCGCGGATATCGCGTTCGGTCAGATCTTTGCTTGCTTTCAGGCGCTCAAAGGCGTTGGAAAGCTGTGCCGGATTACTCGCCGCCTCACCATGCGGTGAGATTGTGTGATATTGCTCGGCGGTGTTCGTCAGGTTAAGGAACTGGCTGAATGCGCGAGCAACGGGCAACAGCTCATCGTTAGACAGGTTTTGCAGCGTGGTCAGCAACTCCTGACGATGTTTTTCATTACCTGCGCGGGAAGATTTTGACAACTTGCGGATTGTTTCGACTTTATCAAGGATGTTTTCACCCAGTGCTTCCTTGATGGTATCGCCGAGCAGTTTGCCGAGCATACTGACGTTACTGCGCATTGCGGAATATTGTTCGTTCATAGTTACCCTGACCCATCCCTACCATTTTTGTAAGTTTATTTCACTTGACATATTTTTACGCACTGTATCCATCTAGCCACGATAAGGCGAGTTCGTCAATTGACGATTCTTTCTTCTCCTTATTCTTTGTACTTGCATTAAGGCGGGCTTGGCAATTTGTGAAATTTAATTACAAGGGCGCGGATATTAGGGCAACTTATATACTCGTCATACTTCAAGTTGCATGTGCGTTGGCTACGTTATTCGGCACACTTATTGTGTACCTCGTCTTGGCGGAGCTGAACTTTTCAAAGAAAGCAGAGTTGGGGGAGTCACACTGAAGACCGCATAGCTGAAATGCGGGGACATGGCAGCTTTTCCGGCAGTGGATCGGTGTGCTGATAGATTTTTCTCAGTAAATCCTGGGCGATGAAATCTTTCTTTTCATGGACTGTCTCAAAATAGCCCTGCCAGCGTCGCTGACAAGGCCGCTTTCATCGGATCAGTGGTGGCAGAAGTGATGAATCACCTGCGAAATCAGCTCCCGCGTCGGTTTGATAAATTTGGTGTCAATATATTCATCCGGCTGGTGCGCCTGTTCGATCGATCCCGGCCCCAGAACCAGCGTCGGGCACAGCGCCTGAATAAACGGCGCTTCGGTGCAGTAGTTCACGATTTCCGTTTTCGTTCCCAGCAGATTTTCCACCACCGATACCAGACGGTGATCGGGCGGGCACTCATAGCCGGGAATCGGCGGATGCAGTTCGCTGATGGTCAACCGACCCGGCCAACGCTGGCTGACGGGTTCCAGCGCTTCTGACAGCAGCCCGTTCAGATCGTTAAGCGTAATGCCCGGCAGCGGACGAATATCCATATGCAGTTCACAGCAGCCGCAGATACGGTTCGCAGCATCGCCACCGTGAATGTGGCCAAGGTTCATGGTGGGGTGAGGAATGTGGAAAATTGGATTGTGGTAGCGTTCCTGTAGGGTGTTGCGCAGCACCAGCAGGTGGGAAATCGCTTCGTGCATCAGCTCAATCGCGTTCACGCCGCGTGAAGGATCGCTGGAGTGACCGGACTGCCCCTGAATACGGATGGCGTTGGACATATGGCCTTTGTGGGCACGAACCGGTTGCAGCGAGGTCGGCTCGCCGATGATGGCGCAGTCTGGACGAATTTGCGTGGATTCGGAGAAATACTTGGCACCGGCCATCGTCGTTTCTTCATCTGCCGTCGCTAAAATATAGAGTGGCTTTGTCAGCCTGGTTGGATCGATATCGCGCAAGGCATCAAGAATAAAGGCAAAGAACCCTTTCATATCCGCGGTACCCAGACCGTACAGCTTATTGCCGTGTTCGGTCAGCGTGAAAGGATCGCGCGTCCAGCGGCCGTCGTCGAACGGCACGGTGTCGGTATGCCCTGCCAACAATAAACCGCCTTTTCCTTCACCTATTCGCGCTAGCATATTAAATTTATTGAGGGTGCCGGGAACCGGCTGGACTTCAACATGGAAGCCGAGATCGCCGAACCAGCCTGCCAGCAGGTTGATTAACGCTTGATTACTTTGATCGAGCGCGCTGTCGGTGGCACTGATGGACGGTGTAGCGATTAGTGCCCGATATAGCTCAATAAAAGGGGGTAAATTCATCTTCACTGTTGACAGCCTCTGGTTAGGATAGTATCAATATTCATGCATTTATTGTGAATAAAAATACAATAATGCGCGGTGAAAGGAAACCCAAAGGTAAGGCGATGGCGATTCGTCACTTTCACTGAGCTTCGCGGGTGAACTGCGTACCGACGCTGGTGAGCCCTGTTACCTGTTTCATAGATAAGTAAGAAGGTATACGGATCCCATGCTGAATACGCTGATTGTTGGTGCAAGTGGTTATACCGGCGCGGAGCTTGCGCTCTACCTGAACCGTCACCCACAGATGAACATAACCGCTTTGATGGTTTCTGCGCAAAGTGTCGATGCAGGAAAATTGATTTCTGATTTACATCCGCAGCTCAAAGGTATCATTGATGTACCGGTAAAACCGCTGACCGATGCTGAAGAAGCAGCGAAAGGCGTGGATGTCGTTTTTCTGGCGACCGACCACAAAGTCAGCCACGATCTGGCCCCTGTTTTTCTGGCGGCAGGCTGTACGGTTTTTGATTTGTCCGGCGCGTTCCGCGTACAGGATGCTGAATTTTATCGTCGCTATTATGGTTTTGAACATCAGCACCCTGACTGGCTGGCAAAAGCGGTTTACGGGCTGGCCGAATGGCGTGCGGAAAGCGTAAAACACGCACAGCTGGTTGCCGTGCCGGGCTGTTATCCCACGGCTGCGCAGTTGGCGCTGAAGCCGCTGCTGGATGCACAACTGCTGAATCCGGCACAGTGGCCAGTGATTAATGCCGTCAGCGGCGTGAGCGGGGCGGGGCGTAAAGCGTCGATGACTAGCAGCTTCTGTGAAGTCAGCCTGCAACCCTATGGCATTTTCAACCACCGCCATGAACCTGAAATTTCAATGCACCTCGGTACGCCAGTGATCTTTACACCGCATTTGGGCAACTTTGCTCGCGGCATTCTGGAAACCATCACCTGTCGCCTGCAACCGGGTGTAACCCCGCAGGATGTCGCCGAAGCCTATCACACTGCTTATCACGATAAGCCGCTGGTTCGCCTGTACGATAAGGGCGTTCCGGCGCTGAAATCCGTTGTCGGCCTGCCGTTCTGCGATATCGGTTTCTCCGTTGACGGTGAGCACCTGATCGTGGTGGCAACCGAAGATAATCTGCTGAAAGGCGCGGCAGCACAGGCTGTGCAATGCATGAACATTCGTTTTGGTTTCCCTGAAACCCAATCGTTAATTTAATGACTACTGGTCCCGACATTTCGAGGCGTGAAGCATAATGAATCCGTTAATTATCAAATTAGGTGGCGTTTTACTGGATAGCGAAGAAGCGCTGGAACGTCTGTTCACCGCGCTGGTGGCTTACCGCCGGGAACATCAGCGTCCGCTGGTGATTGTGCACGGTGGCGGCTGTCTGGTGGATGACCTGATGAAGAAACTGGCGTTGCCCGTCGTGAAGAAAAACGGCCTGCGTGTCACGCCTGCCGATCAGATCGACATCATCACCGGCGCGCTGGCGGGTTCCGCGAATAAGACGCTGCTGTCATGGGCGAAGAAACATGACATCAACGCGGTCGGCTTGTGTCTGGGCGATGGCGGCAGCACGACGGTCACACAGCTAGATGAAGCGCTGGGCTTTGTGGGTAAAGCGGAAGCGGGATCGCCTGCGCTGCTGAACACGCTGCTGTCTGCGGGCTATCTGCCAGTTGTCAGCTCCATCGGTATTACGGCGCAGGGTGACCTGATGAACGTCAACGCCGATCAGGCAGCGACGGCGCTGGCGCAAACGCTGGGTGCGGATTTAATCCTGCTGTCTGACGTGAGCGGCATTCTGGACGGTAAAGGTCAGCGCATTGCTGAAATGACGGCAGAGAAAGCCGAACACTTGATTGCTCAGGGCATCATTACCGACGGCATGATTGTTAAGGTCAACGCCGCGCTGGATGCCGCTCGTGCGCTGGGCCGTCCGGTTGATATCGCCAGTTGGCGTCATGCCGAGCAACTCCCTGCGCTGTTCAACGGCGTAGCGATTGGTACGCGTATTCTGGCGTAAGTCGTTTCTGGGTATGGCATGATGCGATACCAACGTGAATGATATTTTTAGGAGTAAGAGTTATGGCTTTGTGGGGCGGTCGGTTTAGTCAGGCAGCAGATCAGCGTTTTAAACAATTTAATGACTCACTGCGGTTTGATTACCGTCTGGCGGAGCAGGACATCGTGGGTTCGATCGGCTGGTCGAAAGCGCTGGTGACGGTTAACGTGCTCAACGAACAGGAACAGCAGCAACTGGAACAGGCGCTGAACGCGCTGCTGGTTGAGGTACAAGCCGAGCCTGAGATGATCCTGCAAAGCGATGCAGAAGATATTCACAGCTGGGTAGAGCAGCGCCTGATTGAGAAAGTCGGTGATTTAGGTAAAAAACTGCATACCGGTCGTAGCCGTAACGATCAGGTCGCTACCGATCTGAAGCTATGGTGCAAGGCGCAGATTGCCGAGCTGCTGCTGTCTGTACGCCAACTGCGTCAGGCGCTGGTCACGACGGCGGAAGCGAATCAGGATGCGGTGATGCCGGGCTACACCCACTTGCAGCGTGCACAGCCGGTGACGTTTGCCCACTGGTGTCTGGCCTACCATGAGATGCTGGCGCGTGATGAAAGCCGTCTGGAAGATACGCTGAAGCGTCTGGATGTCAGCCCTCTGGGCTGTGGTGCGCTGGCGGGAACGGCTTATCCGATTGACCGTGAGCAACTGGCAGGTTGGTTAGGATTTGCCTCGGCTACGCGTAATAGTCTGGACACGGTTTCCGATCGCGATCATGTACTGGAACTGCTATCCGATGCCTCGATCGGCATGATCCACCTGTCGCGTTTTGCCGAAGATCTGATCTTCTTCAACAGCGGTGAAGCGGCGTTTGTTGAACTGTCTGACCGTGTGACATCCGGTTCTTCCCTGATGCCACAGAAGAAAAATCCGGATGCGCTGGAGCTGATTCGTGGTAAATGCGGTCGCGTACAGGGGGCGTTGACCGGCATGATGATGACGCTTAAAGGCCTGCCGCTGGCGTATAACAAAGACATGCAGGAAGACAAGGAAGGGCTGTTTGACGCGCTGGATACCTGGCACGACTGCCTGATGATGGCAGGTCTGGTGCTGGAAGGCATTCAGATTAAGCGTCCGCGCTGTAAAGAAGCAGCCGAGCAAGGCTACGCAAACTCCACCGAACTGGCGGATTATCTGGTTGCGAAAGGCGTCCCGTTCCGTGAAGCGCATCATATCGTGGGTGAGGCGGTGGTAGAAGCCATTCGTCAGGGTAAAGCCCTGGAAGCGTTGCCGCTGGCCGATCTGCAAAAATTCAGTGCGGTGATTGGTGAGGATGTATACCCGATTCTGGCGTTGCAATCCTGTCTGGATAAGCGTGCTGCACAAGGTGGCGTGTCACCGCAGCAGGTCGCGAAAGCGATCAGTGATGCGAAACAGCGCTTAGCTTAAGTCGCCCCGTCTGTTTCAGTTCTCCCAACGTTGCTGTTCCGCGTTGGGGGAATGTCAACGTTACCCCTCTGATTCTCCTGCAAATTATCATCTATCCTTGTTTATATGGAATGCGGCTCGCATTTTTCTGCTCAGCGTACCCCCCACTGGAATTGTTTCTGGACATCCATACAGTATCATTTTACCTTACCGACAGCGTGAAAGGCCTGCGGAGGCAAAGTGGATATCAGCATATTTTATGGTCTGGGCGGCGGTGCGGTAGGGCTACTGATCGGGTGGCTGATTGTCAGCCTAATTCATCAGCGGAAGCTGTCTCAGCATGACACCGAACAGCGGCTGCTGGCGCAGACGTTACAACAGACCCAACAGTCGCTCAGCGAGCAGCAGCAGGCAAAACAGCAGGATGAACAGCGGTTGCGGCAAAACGAGCTGGAACTGCGTACAGTTCACGCGCAACTCTCTGCCAGCCATGAAAAGCTGCAACAGTTGAGTGAGCTTCGTGCAGAGTGCGTGCAGCTCAATCAGGAACTGCGAACGCTGCGTGAAATAAACCGCGCACAGGAAGCGGAACTGCGGGAAGTCACCATTCGGCTGGAAGAAACCCGTATGGCGGCGGAAGAAAAGCAGAGGCTGTTGGCCAATAGCGAACAGCGGTTGACGACGCAGTTTGAGAATCTGGCGAACCGTATTTTTGAACACAGTGGCCGCAAGGTGGATGAGCAAAATAAACAGAGCCTGGATAAGTTGTTGATGCCGCTGCGCGAGCAGCTTGATGGTTTTCGTCGTCAGGTTCAGGACAGCTTTGGTGCGGAAGCACGCGAACGTCACACGCTGGCGCATGAAATCCGCAATTTGCAACAGTTGAACGCGCAGATGGCACATGAAGCCATCAACCTGACAAAAGCGCTGAAGGGCGATAATAAAACGCAGGGTAACTGGGGCGAGGTGGTGTTAAGCCGCGTGCTGGAAGCCTCCGGTCTGCGTGAAGGCTATGAGTATCAGACGCAGGTCAGTGTGCAGACGGGGACGAATAGCCGCCTGCAACCGGATGTCATTGTGCGTTTACCGCAGGGTAAAGATGTCGTGATTGATGCCAAGATGTCGCTGGTGGCTTATGAGCGCTATTTCAATAGTGACGATGATGTCGAGCGTAATACGGCGCTGAACGAACATTTGCTCTCGGTGCGTAGCCACATTCGGCAACTGAGCAGCAAAGATTATCAGCAGCTTCCGGGGCTGCGTTCGCTAGACTACGTGCTGATGTTTATTCCGGTCGAACCCGCTTTTCTGGTTGCTATCGATCGCCAGCCCGAATTGATCAACGAGGCGCTAAAGCACAATATTATGCTGGTCAGCCCGACCACTCTGCTGGTGGCGTTACGTACCATTAATAACCTATGGCGCTATGAACAGCAGAGCCGCAATGCACAGCACATCGCTGAAAAAGCGTCACGGCTGTACGATAAACTGCGGTTGTTCGTCGATGACATGGAAGCGATGGGACAGAGTCTGGATAAAGCGCAGGGCACTTATCGTCAGGCGATGAATAAACTTTCCTCTGGGCGTGGTAACCTTATTGGCCAGGCTGAGGGGTTCCGTGCGCTGGGGGTCGAAATTAAACGCACGATCAGCCCGTCATTGGCCGAAAAAGCAACGGCCAATGAGCACGCTGAACGCGATGAATTACCGGGTTCTGTCGCGCCCGACGCTGTCTCTCCTGCCGTAAAAACGGAAGGTGAAGCAGGAGAAACGCTCTTCTCTACCCGTGTTCACCCGTACTAAATGGGTATGGATTTCGTGGGTTTGGCATGCGGCTATGCGAAAGAAATTAGTGCAGTGGGGTTTTTATCCGGGTCTGGTACACTCTCACCATAAATGGGTAGACCCGAAATTTGACTGAAATAGTAGGCGGATAAGATGGCAAGTGAGCAGGAGAATACGGCCGACTTTGGTTTTCGGACTGTCGCCAGGGATGAAAAAGAAGTCATGGTGGCTGAAGTTTTTCATTCCGTAGCAGCAAAGTATGACTTGATGAATGACCTGATGTCCTTTGGCATCCACCGAATCTGGAAACGTTTCACCATCGAATGCAGTGGGGTAAGGCGTAACCAGCGTGTTCTGGATCTGGCCGGAGGAACAGGGGATTTAACCGCCAAATTCTCCCGTATGGTTGGCGAAGGCGGGGAAGTCATTCTGGCGGACATCAATGCATCAATGCTGAAAGTGGGCCGTGAGAAACTGCGTAACAAAGGCATTATCGACAACATCAGCTATGTGCAGGCCAATGCAGAGGCGCTGCCGTTCCCTGATGACTTCTTTGACTGCATTACTATCTCCTTTGGTCTGCGCAACGTGACGGACAAAAACAAAGCGCTGCGCTCAATGTTCCGTGTCCTGAAACCGGGTGGTCGGTTGCTGGTGCTGGAATTTTCCAAGCCAATAATTAAACAGCTGAGCACCGTTTACGATGCCTATTCCTTTCATATCCTGCCGAGAATTGGCGAAGCCGTGGCGAGTGATGCCGGGAGCTACCGCTATCTGGCGGAATCCATCCGTATGCATCCCGATCAGGAAACGCTGAAAGGGATGATGAGCGACGCCGGTTTTGACAGCGTAAACTATTTCAACCTCACCGGTGGTATTGTCGCACTGCACCGTGGGTTTAAATTCTGATTGGAAACGCCAATGCTGATAACGTCTTTTCTGACTGCTACGCTGGAAACTGCGCTGAATCAGCTGCTTTTTCACGATACGATTTCTTGTGATCGAAACATGAAGTCTGCCCGCCAGCGCTTACAGGGGAAAACACTTCAGATCGAGTTGGCTGAACTGGATGTGCCCTTGGTGCTGGTGTTTAACGAACAGCGTCTGGACGTTGTCAGCCAGTGGGGCGAGTTGACGGATTGCCGCCTGAAAACACGCGTCCCGGTTCTGATGAAATTACGCGATCGTCAGCAGCTATCGTCGCTGATGAGAAGCGGCGAACTGGTGATTGAAGGTGATATTCAAGTCGTTCAACAGTTCATCGTGCTGGTTGATCTGGCAGAGTTCGATCCCGCGGAATGGCTGTCTCCCTACCTGGGCGATATTGTTGCCCAAGGCCTTAGCCAGACAGCACAGAAAACCCTGAGCTTCCTGAGACGGTTATTACATCAGCAGCAACATTTCCTGTCCGAGACGTTAACGGAAGAGTGGCGACTGGCTCCGGGAAAACTGGAAAGCGCCTGGTTTCATGAGGAAATCGTTGCATTGGATAAATCAGCCGATAGGTTGTCCGAACGACTGGCGAAACTGGAGGCTTTACGATGACGCCCAGTGAATTACGTCGCCTTTACAGCATTGTGCGTGTGCTGTTGAGCTATGGTCTGGACGAACTCATTCCTAAAATGCGTCTGACGCTTCCGTTGCGTGCGGGCCGTCATCTGCTGTTCTGGTTACCCAATCTCCACCGCAACATGCCTTTGGGAGAACGTCTGCGTTTGGCGCTTCAGGAACTGGGGCCGGTGTGGATTAAGTTCGGACAAATGATGTCTACGCGCCGCGATCTCTTCCCACCTGCTATCGCCGATCAACTGGCGATGTTGCAGGATAAGGTTGAGCCGTTTGATGGCAAACTGGCGCGCGAGCAAATTGAGCTGTCGATGGGAGGGATTCCTCTTGAAGAGTGGTTTGATGATTTTGACATTAAACCGCTGGCTTCTGCCTCCATTGCACAGGTACATACCGCCTGTCTGAAAAGCACGGGAAAAGAGATCGTTATCAAGGTTATCCGCCCGGATATCTTGCCGGTCATCAAAGCGGATATGCGCCTGATGAAACGACTGGCTGGCTGGCTGCCTCGCCTGTTGCCGGATGGTCGCCGCCTGCGACCGCGCGAAGTGGTGCTGGAATACGAAAAAACGTTGCTTGATGAGCTGAACTTGCTGCGAGAAGCGGCCAATGCCATCCAACTGCGACGGAATTTTGAGAACAGCCCGATGCTGTATGTGCCGGAAATCTATTCGGATTATTGCAGCGAAGGCATGTTGGTGATGGAGCGAATCTACGGTATTCCCGTTTCTGATGTCGATGCGCTGAAAGCGAATGGAACGGATATGAAACTGCTGGCAGAACGGGGTGTTCAGGTTTTCTTCACTCAGGTATTCCGCGACAGTTTCTTCCATGCAGATATGCATCCCGGCAATATCTTTATCAGCCACGAGCACCCGGAAGACCCGCAATACATCGGTATTGATTGCGGTATCGTCGGTTCGTTGAATAAAGAAGACAAGCGCTACCTGGCCGAGAATTTCATCGCCTTCTTCAACCGTGATTATCGTAAAGTCGCCGAGCTGCATGTGGATTCTGGCTGGGTGCCAGCGGCAACTAATGTTGCCGATTTTGAATTTGCGATTCGTACGGTCTGTGAGCCGATCTTCGAGAAGCCGTTGGCGGAAATTTCGTTCGGCCATGTATTATTGAATTTGTTTAATACGGCGCGTCGCTTCAACATGGAAGTGCAGCCCCAGTTGGTGTTGCTGCAAAAAACGCTGCTGTATATTGAAGGTGTTGGTCGGCAGCTTTACCCGCAGCTCGACCTGTGGAAAACCGCCAAGCCGTTTCTGGAAACCTGGCTGAAGCAGCAGGTCGGTTTGCCTGCGGTTTTTCGTGCGCTAAAAGAAAAGGCGCCGTTCTGGGCGGAAAAACTGCCGGAAGTGCCTGAATTGTTTTATGACGGGCTGCGTCAGCATAAGATGTTAAAACACAGCGTCGATCAACTGGCCTATGAGCTGAAAACGCAGCAGGCGCGTCAAGGGCAATCACGATATCTTTTGGGTATTGGCGCAACGCTACTAATCAGTGGTACGTTGTTACTGATCAGCCGTGTTGAAGCCGACATGGTTCCCGCAGGGCTGATGGCCGCAGGAATTGTTGCCTGGATTATCGGCTGGCGTCGAACTCGTTGAAGCAGATCATGATGCACGCCAGAATTACCCGATATAATTACGGGAATTCTGTCGTTCCCCTTTTTGAAAAGAGGTAAATGTTATGGGTGGTATTAGTATCTGGAACCTGTTGATTATCGCAGTCATCGTCGTACTGCTGTTCGGAACCAACAAGCTGAGAACGCTGGGTTCGGATCTGGGCGCGTCAATAAAAGGTTTTAAGAAAGCGATGGGTGACGATCAGCCTTCCACTAGCGAAGACAAAACGCAGCCAGATGCAGATTTCTCTACAAAATCTATCACTGACCACCAATCAGACGTCAAGCCGAGCGACACGAAGAGCCAGCATAAAGAGCAGGTGTAATCTGTGTTCGATATCGGTTTTGGTGAGTTGCTATTGGTGATGGTTCTCGGCCTGGTTGTTCTTGGGCCGGAGCGTTTGCCTGTGGCGGTCAAGACAGTTGCTAGCTGGATCAGGACGCTGCGTGCGTTGGCGTCTACCGTTCAGAATGAGCTGTCGCAGGAACTGAAACTTCAGGAGTTTCAGGAAAGCCTGAAAAAAGTCGAAAAAGCCAGTTTGCAGAATCTGTCGCCTGAGTTGAAAGCCTCAATGGATGAACTCAAAGAGGCGGCAGAAGCGATGAAACGTGGCTATACCGAGCCATCGTCACCGCAAAATTCAGATGATCACCAAAAGTCTGATGATCATAGTGCGACGGCGGAATCGCAACGCAACACCCCGTTAAACGACCCTGAAGCGGCCTACGATGGGGTCATTGAAGCGGAAACCGCAGTACGTCCGTCAGCCAGCCAGCCTAAACCTGAAAAGGGTGCTGTTGCTGAACATCACCATGATAGCGGCAGTACGACACGTGCTGAAGGTGTCGGCAACGATCATGTCAAACCTGAGCAGTCCCAGTTTTCTGCTGTTTCTGCCCGTCAACCGAGCGATAGTCGTTAGTTTATGGCCGATGATACTCAACCGCTAATTAGCCACCTGATTGAGCTACGCAAGCGTCTACTCAATAGCATTATCTGTGTGCTGGCGGTATTTATTGCACTGGTGTTTTTTGCCAACGACATCTATCAACTGGTGTCTGCTCCACTCATCGAGAAATTACCGGCAGGTGCCAGTATGATCGCGACCGATGTCGCCTCGCCTTTCTTTACGCCGATAAAGCTGACGATGATTGTCTCCGTGTTTGTTGCCGCACCGCTGGTGCTGTATCAGGTATGGGCGTTTGTGGCTCCTGCGCTGTATAAACACGAGCGTCGTTTAATGATGCCGCTGTTGGTCTCCAGCAGTCTGCTGTTTTATGCGGGTATGGCGTTCGCGTACTTTGTGGTGTTCCCTCTGGCGTTTGGCTTTTTCGCAAAAACCGCGCCCGTTGGCGTATTGATTGCGACCGATATTAATAACTACCTCGATTTTGTTATGGCACTGTTCATGGCGTTCGGGGTATCGTTTGAAGTGCCAGTTGCCATTGTGCTGCTTTGCTGGAGCGGAGTGGTGACGCCGGAAGATCTGAAAAGAAAGCGACCTTATATTCTGGTCGGCGCATTTGTTGTCGGTATGTTGCTAACGCCGCCGGATGTTTTCTCACAGACGCTGCTGGCAATTCCCATGTATCTGCTGTTTGAAATCGGCGTCTTCTTCTCGCGGTTTTACGTTGGCAAAGGCCGACGAACTGAAACCGAAGAGCCATCGCAGTAACATACGGTTTCCTGCGGTAGGACGGTAAAATGACCTCTCTTTGAGAGGTCTTATTTTTTGTTCGCCAGAACGAAATTGGTGAACGGTTACAAGCAGGTGAGAGTCATGTTTGATATCGGCGTTAACTTAACCAGTTCTCAGTTTGAAAAAGACAGGGAGCAGGTCCTCATGCGGTCGAAGCAAGCGGGCGTCAGTGGCATCTTGATCACCGGAACTAATGCTCAGGAAAGCCAGCAGGCAATGTTACTGGCGCAAGCCTATCCCGATTACTGCTGGTCAACGGCGGGTGTTCATCCACATGATGCCAGCCAATGGAATGACGCCATCGCCGAACAGATTCACCATCTGGCAAGCGCCGACTGCGTGGTTGCCATCGGCGAATGCGGGCTGGATTTCAACCGTAATTTTTCGACGCCAGAAGAACAAGAGCAGGCATTCAGCGCACAGCTAGCGATGGCGGCTGAGCTGTCTATGCCGGTTTTCCTTCACTGCCGTGACGCGCATCCCCGCTTTATCTCTCTGCTGAAGCCCTGGCTGAGTCAGTTACCTGCCGCTGTGGTTCACTGCTTCACCGGCAATCGTCATGAATTAGATGAATGCCTGGCGGCGGGACTGATGGTTGGTATTACCGGCTGGGTTTGTGATGAGCGTCGCGGGCTTGAACTACGCGCGTTACTGCCGCATATCCCTGCCGATCGGCTGTTGATGGAAACCGACGCACCTTATCTGTTACCTCGGGATTTACGCCCTAAACCGGCATCCCGCCGTAACGAACCCTGTTATCTGCCTCATATTATTCGCCAGATTGCGGCGTGGCGTGGAGAAGATGCCACTTGGTTGGGACAGACAACAGATGGAAATGCCCGTCGGATTTTCCGACTGGCCTGATTCAGGAGAATAATGACATGAGCAATGCTTTTCCCGGCACGTTCCCCGGCCGACGTATGCGCCGTATTCGCCGCCATGATTTCAGCCGTCGCCTTGTTGCTGAAAATCAGCTGACGGTGAATGATTTGATTTATCCCGTTTTCGTGATGGAAGGGACAAATCATCGTCAGGAAGTTCCCTCAATGCCGGGGGTATATCGGATGACTATCGATGTGCTTCTGAAAGAAGCAGAATCGATTGCTAAGCTTGGCGTTCCGGTACTGTCGCTGTTCCCCGTTGTTGAAGCAGATAAGAAATCCTTATATGCCGAAGAAGCCTACAATCCGGATGGCCTGGTTCCCCGCACGATCCGCGCGCTGAAAGATGCCGTTCCTGAGTTGGGTTTGCTGACGGATGTGGCGCTCGATCCCTACACGACGCACGGGCAGGACGGGATTATTGATGAAGACGGGTATGTGATTAACGACGTCACCAAGAAAATTTTGGTGCGTCAGGCGCAGTCCCACGCTGAAGCCGGAGCAGAGATTATTGCTCCCAGCGATATGATGGATGGCCGTATCGGCGCTATCCGCGACATGCTTGAAGGACAGAATCTGATCAATACCCAGATCATGGCGTACTCGGCTAAGTATGCATCGTGCTACTACGGGCCCTTCCGCGATGCCGTGGGGTCAGCCAGCAATCTGAAAGGCGGTAACAAAAAAACCTACCAGATGGATCCAGCCAACGGCGATGAAGCCTTGCAGGAAATCGCACAGGATCTACAGGAAGGTGCGGATATGGTGATGGTGAAACCGGGGATGCCTTATCTGGACGTGGTTCGTCGCGTTAAGGATACGTTCGGCGTGCCAACGTTTGCCTATCAGGTATCTGGCGAATATGCGATGCACATGGCGGCGATTCAGAACGGTTGGTTGCAGGAGCAACCGGTGGTGATGGAGTCTCTGCTGTGCTTTAAACGCGCGGGCGCGGATGGGGTACTGACCTATTTTGCCAAACGTGTCGCACAGTGGCTGCACGATCAGCACATGCAGCGCTAAGTCTGCCTTATCCGGCGCGGGATAAACGCGCCGGGAGCAAAGGTGACGTCAGGCTAGGTTTTGCGAAACTCCCGGTTATCGATGCTCTGCCGAACCTGCTTGTTTAACATATTCAGTAACAGCATCGAACGGGCTTCGCCGTCAGGTTCGGTGTAAATCGCCTGAAGGCCAGAGAAAATCCCGTCGGTAATGACCACGCTATCGCCGGGCTGTGGCGTCAGTGGGTCAATGATTCCCTGAATAGGGCGAAGCGATAACTCATCGATAACCTGCTGCGGAATGGTCGCTGGCAGTGTGCCAAATCGCACAAAATTACTCACCCCACGCGTTGCACTGATGGTGGTGGTGTGGATGCGCTCGGGGTCGAATTCCACAAACAGGTAGTTCGGGAACAGCGGTTCACACACTTCTGTTCGTTTACCACGGACGATTTTATCCAGCGTGATCATCGGGCTCACGCAGGTCACATCCTGACGTTCCAGATGCTCTTTTGCACGCAGCAGTTGACCGCGTTTACAATACAATAAGTACCAAGCTTCCATAATTTCGCAGACTGATGATTCCGACGAGCAAGCATAACAAAAGCGAGCACGGATAAAAAATTTTCGGCAGATATTTTTGTTACCACATTAATGGCGAGTGGATTCTTGATGGTAATTGGATTCTTACCATAAATAGGCGCTGCGGGAAGCGACAGGTGGGTGAAGAGACTTTATAATAGCCAGAACGATAGACTGCCCCCGATGAATAGCATGAAATACCGTGACTTACGCGAATTCCTCTCGCTGCTGGAAGAGAGAGGGGAGTTGAAACGCATTACCCAACCCATCGATCCTTACCTTGAAATGACGGAAATTGCTGACCGAACGCTGCGTGCGGAAGGGCCGGCTCTCCTGTTTGAGAACCCCAAAGGCTATGACATGCCGGTGCTGTGCAATTTATTCGGCACACCGAAACGTGTTGCATTGGGAATGGGGCAAGAGGATGTCAGCGCATTGCACGACGTGGGTAAACTGCTGGCGTTTCTGAAAGAGCCTGAAGCACCCAAAGGGTTTCGCGATCTGGTGGATAAAATGCCGAAGTTTCGTCAGGTACTGAATATGCCGACAAAACGGCTCTCTTCGGCACCGTGTCAGGAACAGGTTTGGCAAGGAGATGACGTTGATCTGCGCCGGATTCCGGTTATGCAGTGTTGGCCGGAAGATGCCGCGCCGCTGATTACCTGGGGACTTACCGTGACACGCGGCCCGCATAAAGAACGGCAGAATCTGGGGATCTATCGCCAGCAGGTGCTGGGTAGAAACAAACTGATCATGCGTTGGTTATCTCATCGCGGTGGTGCGCTGGACTTTCAGGAGTGGTGTCAGGAAAATCCGGGGCAGCGTTTTCCGGTGTCTGTTGCCTTGGGGGCTGACCCTGCGATGATTCTCGGTGCGGTGACGCCAGTACCCGATACGCTATCAGAATATGCGTTTGCAGGTTTGCTACGTGGGCATAAGACCGAGGTGGTGAAGTGTCTGTCGAACGATTTGGAAGTGCCCGCCAGTGCGGAAATTGTTCTGGAAGGCTATATTGAACCCGGAGAAATGGCGGCAGAAGGGCCTTATGGCGATCATACCGGCTATTACAATGAGGTTGACCATTTTCCGGTCTTTACCGTCACGCATATCACGCAGCGTCAGAATGCCATTTATCACTCGACTTACACGGGGCGGCCACCGGATGAGCCTGCGGTGCTGGGTGTGGCGTTGAACGAAGTTTTCGTGCCGATCCTGCAAAAGCAGTTTCCTGAGATTGTCGATTTTTATTTGCCACCGGAGGGTTGCTCTTATCGTCTGGCGGTCGTTACCATGAAGAAACAGTACGCAGGTCATGCCAAACGCGTCATGATGGGCGTATGGTCTTTTTTACGTCAGTTCATGTATACGAAATTTGTCATTGTCTGCGATGATGACGTTAACGCCCGTGACTGGAACGACGTGATATGGGCGATCACGACGCGTATGGATCCGGCACGCGATACGGTATTGGTGGAAAATACGCCGATCGACTATCTTGATTTCGCCTCGCCAGTTTCTGGTCTGGGTTCCAAAATGGGTCTGGATGCCACTAATAAATGGCCCGGCGAGACACAGCGCGAGTGGGGACACCCCATCAAGAAAGATCCACAGGTTTGTGCCCGCATTGATGAAATATGGGACGAGTTGGCCATTTTTAGTGACAGAGAGCCCCGCCGTTAACGGCTGCCCTGTTCTCGGTTTTGCTTTTATGACCCTATAGAGGGAATGCATGACAACATTGAGCTGTAAAGTGACTTCGGTCGAAGCCATAACCGATACGGTCTATCGCGTTCGTTTATTACCTGAAGCGCCGTTTTCCTTTCGGGCTGGCCAGTATTTGATGGTGGTGATGGGCGATCGGGATAAACGTCCTTTCTCACTGGCATCGACCCCGATGGATAAAAATTTTATCGAATTGCACATTGGGGCGTCCGAACTGAATCTTTACGCGATGGCAGTGATGGAACGTATTCACAAGGAAAAATCCCTGACGGTCGATATTCCACATGGCGAAGCCTGGCTGCGGGAAGAGAGTACGCGTCCGCTGGTGCTGATTGCGGGCGGAACCGGGTTTTCATATGTGCGTTCTATCCTGCTGACCGCGCTGGCACAGCAGCCCGAGCGCGATATCTCCGTTTACTGGGGTGGACGTGAATCCCAGCATCTGTACGATTTAGCAGAGCTTGAAGGCTTTGCAGCCAAGCACCCCAACCTGCGGGTGGTGCCGGTAGTCGAACAGCCGGAGGCTGGATGGAATGGCAGAACGGGAACCGTTCTGAGCGCGGTATTGCAAGATTACGGTTCGTTGGCAGAGCAAGATATCTACATTGCTGGTCGTTTTGAAATGGCGAAAATTGCACGTGAGCGTTTTTGTAACGAGCGCGGTGCGCTGACGGCGCATATGTTCAGCGATGCGTTTTCGTTTATTTAAAACGGTCAATGGCCGTCACAGTTAAAAACTAAAAATCCCACGGCCGTGGGATTTTTAGTTTTTGGTGTTGCTCTGGCAACGCGTGTCTATATTCAGACGCGTTCAAACACCGTGGCAATGCCTTGGCCCAGCCCAATACACATGGTTGCCACGCCAAATTGAACGTCGCGGCTTTCCATCAGATTAATCAATGTGGTAGAGATGCGCGCCCCCGAGCAACCGAGCGGGTGACCCAGTGCAATCGCGCCACCATTAAGATTGACCTTTTCATCAAGCTGTTCCAGCAATCCCAAATCTTTAATGCAGGGTAGCGTTTGGGCAGCGAATGCCTCATTGAGCTCAAAGAGACCGATATCGGTGAGGCTCAATCCTGCTCGCTTCAGTGCCAGCTTGGTGGCTGGAACAGGGCCGTAGCCCATAATTGAAGGGTCGCAACCCACCACGGCCATTGCCCGAATGCGAGCCCGTGCGGGTAAGCCTAACGATGCTGCACGGGATTCGCTCATGATCAACATGGCTGCTGCGCCATCGGACAACGCCGAGGATGATCCAGCGGTTACCGTGCCGTTAACCGGATCAAACGCCGGTTTGAGTGCGGCAAGGCTATCGATGGTGGTGTCCGGGCGAATGACCTCATCATAATCGAAGCGTTGCAGCGCGCCGTCGGCATCATGCCCTGCCGTGGGAATGATTTCATGGCGGAACGCCCCTGACTGGGTAGCGTGATGTGCCCGCTGGTGCGAACGAGCGGCGAACTGATCCTGCATCTCACGACCGATATTGTGCATACGCGCTAGCATTTCCGCCGTCAATCCCATCATACCCGCGGCTTTAGCTACAGTGCGGCTTAGCCCTGGATGAAAATCGACACCATGATTCATCGGTACATGCCCCATATGCTCAACGCCGCCGATTAAGCAGACATTTGCGTCGCCAACCATAATGGCACGGGCGGCATCGTGCAGCGCCTGCATAGAGGAGCCGCATAGCCGGTTAACCGTGGTCGCGGGGACATTCATCGGAATTTCTGCCAGCAAAGCGGCATTGCGGGAAACGTTGAAGCCTTGCTCCAGCGTCTGTTGCACACATCCCCAATAGATATCGTCGATCTCACGGGCATCCAGCGCTGCATTACGGCTCAACAGGCTACGCATCAGGTGTGCGGACAGGTCTTCGGCTCTCACTTGACGGAAGGCTCCGCCTTTGGAGCGCCCCATCGGCGTGCGTACGGCATCAACAATCACTACCTTTTCCATATTTCCCGTCCTCATGCCGGTTGACCGTAAGAAACGTCCGCGTGTGGCGCGACTGATGGGTAATAGCCTTCATTACTTCTGGCTTTTTGCTGCAAGCTGTCTGGCACCTGATAGATTGCGCCGAGGTACGCCAACTGCTGCGCCATCTCGACATAACGCTGGCTGCCCAAGGTATCCAGATAGCGGCAGGCGCCGCCGTGGAAGGGAGGGAAGCCTAGTCCGTATACCAGCGCCATGTCCGCTTCGGCCGGGCTGGCGACGATGCCTTCCTCCAGACAACGTGCGACTTCGTTAATCATCGGGATCATCATTCGAGCGATAATCTCTTCTGCACTGAATGCTTTTTTCGGTTGGCTGATGTCTTTAAGGAGTGTATCTACGGTTTCATCCTGCTCTTTACGCGGCTTGCCTTTGCTATCGGTTTGATAGCGGTAGAAGCCCAGACCGTTTTTTTGCCCAAATCGCTGATGCTCAAATAACACGTCAATTGCGTCACGGTAGTCTTTCGCCATGCGCTGTGGAAATCCTGCGGCCATGACGGCCTGAGCATGGTGAGCGGTGTCGATGCCGACAACATCCAGCAGATAGGCCGGCCCCATCGGCCAACCGAATCTTTTCTCCATGACGTTATCGATCTCGCGGAAATCGGCACCGTCTCTGAGCAGTAGGCTGAACGCAGCAAAGTAGGGAAACAGTACGCGATTCACGAAGAATCCGGGGCAGTCGTTCACGACAATCGGCGTTTTACCCATCTTGCTGGCGTAAGCGACCACGCTAGCGATGGTGCTGTCGCTGGTTTTAGGGCCGCGAATAATTTCGACCAGCGGCATGCGGTGTACCGGGTTGAAGAAGTGCATCCCGCAGAAGTTTTGTGGCCGTTTTAGCGATGCAGCCAGTGAAGCAATCGGGATAGTTGAGGTATTCGAAGCCAGAATCGTATTCTCGCTAACGTGCGACTCAGTTTCGGCAAGTACGCTGGCTTTGATTTTCGGGTTCTCAACCACAGCCTCAACCACGATGTCGGTGCGCTCGTAGCCGGCGTAATCCAGCGTTGGCTGAATGCTGGCCAGAATCGTCGCCATTTTCATTCCGTCCAGCTTGCCGCGTTCCATCTGTTTATTCAGGAGCTTGGCTGCTTCACTCATCCCCAGCGCAAGCGGCTTCTCACTGATATCTTTCATCTGAATCGGCACACCTTTGAATGCGGATTGATAAGCAATTCCGCCGCCCATAATGCCTGCACCCAGCACGGCGGCCTGTTGCGGTACGGATGTCTCGCCAATCAGCTTCTTCGCTTTGCCTTTAACATACTGATCGTTGAGGAAAATGCCGACGAGTGCACGCGCTTCATTTGAGCGCGCCAGTTGGACGAAGTGCTGCGTTTCGAGCTGCAATGCGTCATCACGCGTCATGGTCGCAGCGGCTTCGATGGTTTTTACCGCTAACATCGGTGCGGGATAGTGCTTGCCAGCGGTTTGCAGCACCATCGCTTTGGCGGTGGTAAAGCTCATCATGGCTTCAATCTTATTGAGCTTCAGCGGGTCAAGTTTCGGACGTCGATAAGCCTGCCAGTCCAGTGAACCGTCAATCGCCTGTTTCAACATCTTGGTGGCGGCGGGAATCAGCTTTTCATTGGTGACAACGGCCTGCACCAGTCCCACTTTTAAGGCATCGGCTGCGCTGATATCTTTACCTGCGCCGATGATCTCCAGCGCGCTGTCCGCGCCCAGCAGGCGTGGTAGCCTAACGGTGCCGCCAAAGCCCGGCATGATCCCCAGTTTGGTCTCAGGCAGACCGATGCGTGCATCCGTCGTTGCTAAACGAAAATCGGTTGCCAGTACGCATTCGCAGCCGCCACCCAGCGCATAGCTATTGATCGCGGATAGTGTGGGAACGGGCAAATCCTCAAGGCGGTTGAAAATGCGGTTGGCGAAGACAAGCCACTCATGCAGCTTTTCTGCTGGCGCGGCAAAAAGAGAAAGGAATTCCGTGATGTCGGCACCGACAATAAATGCAGGTTTGTCAGAACGTAGCAATAATCCCTTCAGATTCGACTGTTCCGCCAGAACGTCCAACGCTTTACCCAGGCTGGCCACTGTGCGGGTATCTAGCTTGTTTACGGAGCCAGGGGCAGAAAATACCAGCTCGGCAATGCCGTCCTCAAGCCAGTTAAGGTAGAGGGATTCACCTTGATAAAGCATGTTTATCTCCGCTGTTTTGTGTGAGTTATCTGGTATGACCAGATAATCAAATTGTGGTTTTAATGTTAATTTTTTGCAAACGAGAGATTAATTTTTTGCCGAATCGATCACAAAGCACCGGACGCTGCCCTTGAGGGATGCCTGTGTTAAAATGGAGAGATCGTGTCGTGACGTACAAGGATACTCATGGAAAAGCTGGCTTCTTTATATCATCACCATCTGGCTACGCTGCAAGCGCGTGCTCAGGCGGTTTTAGCGCGCCATCAGCTTGACGCATTACTGATTCATTCTGGTGAGCTGTTGACCGTTTTTCTGGACGATCACGACTACCCTTTTAAAGTTAACCCGCAATTTAAAGCCTGGGTGCCCGTCACGCAGGTGCCGAACTGCTGGCTATGGGTTGACGGTGTTAACCCGCCGAAGCTGTGGTTCTACTCACCTGTTGATTACTGGCATAACGTGGCACCGATTCCTGAAAGTTTCTGGACGGAAGAGATCGATATTACCGTACTACGCAATGCTGATGATATTGGGCAATGCCTGCCGTCGCAGCGCGAGCGTGTTGCCTATATCGGTTATGCACCGCAACGTGCACAGGATTTGGGGATTCGTGCGGACAATATTAATCCTCAGGGCGTGCTGGATTATCTGCACTATCACCGGGCGTACAAAACCGATTACGAACTGGCCTGCATGCGTGAAGCACAGAAGACGGCCGTTATCGGTCATCGGGCGGCGCATGAAGCGTTTCTGTCCGGGATGAGTGAATTTGATATTAATTTGGCCTACCTGACGGCTACCGGTCATCGGGATATTGATGTCCCTTACGGCAATATCATTGCGCTCAATGAGCACGCTGCGGTGCTGCACTATACCCAGTTAGATCATCAGGTGCCTTCCGATGCCCGTAGCTTCCTAATTGATGCAGGTGCCGAATATAACGGGTATGCCGCCGATCTGACGCGAACCTATTCTGCGCAGAGCGATGGCGCGTTTGCCCTGCTGATTAAAGATCTCAATCAGGAAATGCTTGCATTGATTGATACCGTTCAGGCGGGCGTGCGTTATACCGATTACCATATTCAGATGCATCAGCGGATTGCGAAGCTGCTGAAATCACATCAGTTGGTGCGGGACATCAGCGAAGAGGCGATGGTGGAGCAGGGACTCACGTCGCCTTTCCTGCCGCACGGGCTTGGTCACCCTCTGGGCTTGCAGGTGCATGATGTCGCTGGGTTTATGCAAGACGATCGCGGCACGCATCTGGCGGCGCCGTCGCAGCATCCTTACCTGCGTTGTACCCGCGTGCTGGAACCTGGCATGGTCATGACGATCGAACCGGGCATCTATTTCATCGAATCCTTGCTCGCTCCGTGGCGCGAGGGTGAATTGCGTCAGCATGTTGACTGGCAAAAAATCGATGCGTTGAAACCGTTTGGCGGTATCCGTATTGAGGATAATATTGTCATTCATGACGGGCGCGTGGAGAACATGACACGCGACCTGAATCTGGCCTGATGCAAGCGTATCCAATCCCTGCTGCGCCAGTGAGCTTCAGCGAGGAAATTAAAAAAAGCCGATTTACGACGATTCTGGCGGCAACGCCGGGAATCGACGCGGCAAAGGCGTTTATCCAGCACGTTAGGGAAGAACATGCCTCGGCGGGGCATCACTGCTGGGCGTTTGTTGCGGGTGCGCCTGACGATTCCCAGCAGCTTGGTTTTTCTGACGATGGCGAGCCATCCGGCACGGCGGGAAAACCGATGCTGTCGCAACTGATGGGAAGCGGTGTCGGTGAGATTACGGCCGTGGTCGTGCGTTACTATGGTGGAATCCCGCTGGGCACTGGCGGGCTGGTAAAGGCTTATGGCGGTGGGGTCCAGCAAGCGCTGAAGCTGTTATCGCTGCAAGAGAAAGTCTTGCAACAAGAGTATGGCTTACACTGTGACTATGCACTGCTGCCTCAGGTGGAATCACTGATCTTCCAGCTTGGCGGGAAAGTGCTGCATAGTGAGTATGGCGTGGAAGTTGTATTACGGTTCTCTATCCCCGTTAGGGGAACCGAGGAAGCGGCAACAAAATTGCGTGATTTAAGCCGCGGCGCGTTGCATTTATTGCCGATTCCATAATAATCCCAGCGCTTTTTTATGAATCATTAAGGAATTCCCTGCGATGCACTTGCGCGCCATAACCCGTATTGTTGGCCAGTTGGTTATCCTGTTTTCCGGGACGATGGTTATTCCCGGACTGGTGGCGTTAATTTACCGCGATGGCGCAGGCCGGGCGTTTACGCAGACCTTTATTGTCGCGCTGGCGATTGGCATCATGCTGTGGCTACCAAACCGCAAACAGAAGCATGAACTGAAATCGCGTGAAGGATTCCTGATCGTTGTCCTCTTCTGGACGGTGCTGGGAAGCGTCGGTGCGCTGCCTTTCTTGTTTGCTGAACATCCTAATCTGGGTGTGACGGATGCGTTTTTCGAATCGTTCTCTGGGTTAACGACGACGGGGGCAACCACGTTGGTCGGACTGGATTCACTGCCTAAAGCTATCCTGTTTTATCGACAAATGCTGCAATGGTTTGGGGGGATGGGGATCATCGTACTCGCGGTTGCTATCCTGCCGATTCTTGGTGTCGGTGGGATGCAGCTCTATCGTGCGGAGATGCCAGGACCGCTGAAGGAAAATAAAATGCGCCCGCGTATTGCCGATACGGCAAAAACGCTGTGGCTGATTTACCTCTTACTCACCATTGCCTGCGCCGTCGCGCTCTGGCTGGCTGGAATGCCAGTGTTTGATGCGATTGGGCACAGTTTCTCTACGGTATCTGTCGGTGGCTTTTCTACTCACGATGCAAGCATCGGTTACTTTAATAGCCCAACGATTAACACCATCATCGCCATATTCTTGCTGATTTCCGGCTGTAACTTTGGCTTGCACTTTGCCCTGCTGAGTGGTCGCAGCCTGAAGGTATACTGGCGTGACCCAGAATTCCGCATGTTCATTTTTGTGCAACTGTCGCTGGTGGCCGTGTGTACGATTGTCCTGTGGTTCCACCACGTTTATGACAGCGGGATGCAGACTCTCAATCAGGCATTTTTCCAGGTTGTTTCCATGGCGACAACGGCAGGATTTACGACGGATAGCATTGCATCGTGGCCGCTTTTCTTGCCCGTTTTGCTGCTGTGTTCCGCGTTTATTGGCGGGTGTGCGGGCTCAACCGGGGGCGGCCTGAAAGTGATTCGTATCCTGCTGCTTTTCTTACAAGGTTCGCGTGAGCTTAAGCGTTTAGTGCATCCGAATGCGGTTTACACCATTAAGCTGGGCCATCGGGCGCTACCTGAACGTATCCTTGAAGCCGTGTGGGGATTCTTTTCCGCGTATGCGCTGGTTTTTATTGTCAGCATGCTAGCCGTCATTGCGACAGGCGTTGATGATTTCTCCGCGTTTGCCGCGGTCGCCGCCACATTGAATAACCTGGGGCCGGGGCTAGGCGTCGTTGCCGAGAATTTTACGTCGATGAATGATACGGCGAAATGGATTCTGATAATGACAATGTTGTTTGGTCGTTTGGAAGTGTTCACGCTTTTAGTACTGTTTACGCCAACCTTCTGGCGAGAATAGTCCTCCTAAGGATAAAGAACAATGAAAGCTTTGATCGTGTTTTCGAGTCGGGATGGGCAAACAAGAGCTATTGCCTCCTATATTGCGAATACGCTGAAAGGAACTCTGGAGTGTGATGTTGTTAACGTACTGAATGCGAATGATATCGATCTGGGGCAATACGATCGGGTTGTGATTGGAGCATCAATTCGATACGGGCGCTTTCAACCTGCGGTAAATCAATTTATCCGTAAGCATCTGGCTTCTCTGCAACAACGGCCCAGCGCCTTCTTCTCCGTGAATCTCACTGCACGTAAGCCAGAAAAACGCACGGTACAAACCAATGCCTACACGCGTAAGTTTTTACTGAATTCTCCTTGGCAACCGGATCTGTGTTGTGTGTTCGCGGGTGCGCTGCGTTATCCGCGCTATCGTTGGTTCGATCGGGTAATGATTCAATTGATTATGCGTATAACGGGGGGCGAAACGGATAGCACAAAAGAGATTGAATATACGGACTGGCAGCAGGTTGCCCGTTTCGCTCAGGATTTTGCCCAATTAGCGGCGAAAAATCCGGCATAACGCCATCTTTTACTGCGCTTTGCTGAAAAAATCCCCACTCGGAAATTATTTTGCATTTAG